>JABMQV010000208.1 GCA_013203065.1 Desulfobacteraceae bacterium
ATTTTGCAGAAAGAACTTCCAGAACATGGCACTAGCCTTTCCCGAGGGTCAGAGAAAAATCCTTTTTCTGAATATTAATATACCCAGGGTCTTCCTGTTTCGTCAATTCATGAATCAAGGCCATCACCGGTTTGTGTCCACTGGGATAACTGGTATCGATCGGCCCTGCGGCGATGGTGGCTTCCACATGTTCCTCTTGAAACAGGGCCCGAAGCAAGAGTTCGTCGTCACATATCCCGGGCCGCCCCACCTCTTTTCGCAGTTCTTCTATGGAGGGCTGCGGCTGCTCCCAGTCCAAGAGTTCCTTGGCCTCGGGTAAGCCTGTTATCTTATCCAGCGCGTTCTGGTCTACTGGGGCGGGCGGTCGGCCGTAATGCCCCAGAACATACCTGATAGCCTCTTCTGTGGCTACCTTGTACCGCTCACCTAACAGTACATTCAACACCGCCTGGGTGCCCACCAGCTGGGAGAAGGGCGTGATCATGACTGGGTAACCCCATTCCTCACGAATCACGCTGACCTCTTCCAGGACCTCCTCCAGCCGATGTTCCATCCCCCTCTCAGAGAGCATAAACTCAAGATTGCTGATCATTCCCCCCGGTACCTGATGAATGTACTGGAAGGCATCGTACTCGACGGGGGCTCCCATGGGTTTCCCCTCTCTCCTGGCAACATATCTGAAATGGTCCGAGATAGATTTTACTGCTTCGCCATTCACTTTCGGTTGAAAACCCAGTCGCGAAAGATTCATTATCATGTTTTCAGTTGAGGGGTGGGAGGGACCGTTGGCGAGGGGGGAAGCGCAGGTGTCAATTATTTCAACGCCCAATTTCACTGAATCGAGACAGCATAGCGGCGCAAGCCCGGTGGTGCAATGGGAGTGCATTTCAAGGGACAGGTCCCCGATCTCCTTTTTGATGGTCGGCACAAGGGTCTTGGTTCTCTCCGGTGTCAGGAGTCCGATGGAGTCCTTTATCATCACGTAGTCAGGCTTCAAAAGGGTCATCATCTCGGCCGTCTTTTGCGCATAAAATTCATCTGTGTGCACAGGGCTGAGGGAATATACAAGTGGTACCACCACCTCTATGCCAGCAGACTTGGCCACAGCAACCGATTTCGTGAGATTGTTCCAGTCGTGCAGTGCATCGAAGATCATGAGATGCCGGATGCCATTGGCTGCACAGCGCCTTATCCAGAGTTCAATCACGGAATCGGGGACAATATTGAAACTGGTGAGCGATTTACTCCGAATCAGCGCCCTCAGAGGGGTTTTTGGCAGGGCTTTGGCAAGCAGACGGATCCTCTCCCAGGGGTTTTCACGGAGATACCGGAGGCATGCATCAAAATGGACCGTGCCCATCAGTTCCACAGCCATAAACCCGGCCTCGTCCATCAGGGGCGCAATGGGCATCATGTGGGCCGTCCTCATCCGTGTTGCCCAGAGACTCTGGTGTCCGTCTCTCAGTGTCGTGTCTACGAAGCTGATCTCCTTCATATTCTTCATACTCCTTAAGCAATCTATCCTATCATCACCGTCTACCTACATCCACATCGAGACGTCCCGGCGCCTTCCCTACGACCCCTGTCCCTCTTCATCCGCTTCCACCAGGAAGAGTGTCTGCCGGTATTCGACCATCTGACTGTTTTCTGCGCATACCTTTGCAATGCGCCCCCGCACCCCTGCCTTGACCGTGTTGAAGAGTTTCATCACCTCAATGACGCAAACCGTATCTTCTTCGGTCACCAACTGGCCCTCTTCCACAAACGGGGGAGCCCCGGGCTTGGGAGCCCGGTAAAAGGTCCCCAGCATCGGCGCCTTGATGGTGATGAAACCCTCTTCTTCCACACCAGAGGGTTCTTCCGGAGGCTCCACCTCCGTTGCCAACACCGCTGCTTTTTCAGCAGCCTTTGACGGGACCTGTTTTTTAACACGGACCTTCGCTTCCTGGCCAAGGCCCGCCTTTTCATCGCCTTTCTTAACGACCAATTTCAGATCCCCCATTTCCAGATGCAGTTCGTTAAAGGTCGATTCTTCTAACATTTTTATTATTTGAATCACATCTTCTTGGGTTATTTCCTCCATGAAAAAATCCTCCCCTAGTAATCCTAAATCAACGTTTCGAAAATTGGACGCCCCATTGAAATTAAAGGTTTTTAAGTGGCTATTTTTGAGGTCAGCCACATGGAATGATGGAATGTTGGAATAATGGAAGGTCGGGTATAAAAAAGACAAACTCCAAATATTGTTGAATCTGCATTCTTTGTGATAATCACAAAATGTTCATTTCGTAATTATTGTCTTTGGAAATAGCCTATAATTTCGATGAAATCAAATGGAATCGACTATGTATCATCTTTCACTTAAACCCATTATTCCAACATTCCACTATTCCATTATTCCAATTGTGAGCGAAGCGAACTAAGTTCGATTAGAGTTGTATGGGTCTCGCGATCAAGAACGGCCCAACTTCCTACACCGACCCGAAAATGAGTTTTGGCATCATGAGGCACAGGGATGGGACGTAGGTAATTATGATGAGAGCGATACCGATAATAATCATTATGGGAATAGATGCCTTCATCACGTCGTAGAGAGATAGCTGGGAAAGGGAACTGCCCACATAAAGGTTAAATCCCACAGGTGGTGTAATCAATCCAATCTCCAGATTCATGGTGACGACGATGCCGAGATGAATCAGGTTAATATTTAAGGCTGATCCCAGGGAAACTATGAGAGGGGTGAAAATCAACATGATGGAAGCCGGGTCCATGAAATCCCCCGCAAAAAACAAAATGATGTTGATTAAGAGGAGAAACATCCAGGCGTTGATTCCCGCATCAAACATCATCTGTGTCAGGAGGTCCGGAACTCTAAAAAAGGACAGCAGAAAGGCGAAGGAATAGGCAAATGCCAGTATGATCAGAATCATTGACGACATCTCCGCCGATCTCAAAAAAATCCCCGACAGATGCTTGATCTTTAACTCTCTGTATACAAAAAACCCCATGAAAAGGCCTGTAAAAGCGGCCAGAACCGCCGCCTCGGTAGGTGTGACAACGCCCCCGTAAATTCCACCCAACACCAGGAAAGGCACAAGCAGGGCAGAACCGTTCTTGACAATCTTTCTTATTCTCTCCCTGAATGGCAGATCGGGAGATTTGGGATAATTCCTTTTCTTGGAAATGATATGGACGTAAATCATGAGGAAGATTGTCAACATTACACCGGGGACCATCCCTGCGGCGAATAGCTTTCCGATGGAAACGTTGGCGAGAACACCAAAGATAATCATCAAGACGCTCGGGGGGATCAATATCCCCAGTGACCCGGAGCATGAAATCAGGGCGGTGGCAAATTTCTTGTCGTAGCCTTCCTTGATCATTCCCGGGATGACGATAGTTCCTATGGAGACGACCGTTGCGACGCTTGAACCGGAGATTGCTGCAAAGATCGCGCAGGCCAGAACACCTGCCATTCCCAGCCCCCCTGTAATGCCGGCAGTAAGGGCCTCAGAAAAAACCAGTAGCCTCCTGGCAATGCCCGCGTCCGCCATAATATTACTGGCCAAGATAAAGAAGGGGACGGCCAGAAGGGGGTAGCTGTCAAGGGCGGCATAGATGTTTTGACCGATGAACAGCAGATCCATATCGGTGAAAATTATCAGATTAATTGTGGTGGAGATACCCAGGGCGATGGCAATGGGCACGCCCATGAACATGACGGCAAAAAGGATTGCCATGAGAGAGACAATTAAAATGACAGGGTTTTCCACTACCTAGGTTACCTCAATTGATCCTTTTCTTTTCATCACCGATAAGAAAGCTGACACGGGTTCAGGTCAATTCCACGTTTCTCATCTGCACGACTTCCATTCAGCTTGAATCTATAGATGTTCCCTCTTGAAGGTCACCAAATCTTTCTTCTTGTCTTTAAAAAATGCCTCCCACAGGAATTCCATATAGTGAAAGGCCATTAAGAGAAAGGCCACAGGCATGTAGCTGATCATCATCCACATGGGAATTTCCGTAATGATGGAGACTTGGCCCATTTCCTTGAAGTACAGGACAAATTTGCAGGTCAGGTAGGACATAAAGAGGTACAGACCCGCCCCGCAAGAATTTGCAAACACACCTGAAAACCTTTGAAAGCCTATGGGGAAAAGCTTTACGATGACATCTACGCCGATATGAACCCCGTTTCTGACGCCTGTGCTGGCCCCCACCAATGTCAGGGTGATAAAGCTGAAGACGACAATCTCGGGCACCCAGGCAAAACCGGTATTAAAAAAATATCTCAAGACCACCTGAACGAAACTCAAGGTAACCGCAAAGGCCATGAGTATGATGGCGAGCCATTTTTCAAAGACATAGATTATTTGGTTGATCCGCATGGGTCGATCCAGCCTTGTTTGGAAAAGCCCTCCGGAGCCCTTGAACCACCATTCATCCCTTTCGGGATCTGGGCGTGAAATAAGTTCCCGCGAATAATGGACCGGGCCTCGGAGGGGCCTCCCCAGGTCTTAAGAGTTGAAAAATAAAATTGCTCCTATAGAAGCATAACGGTTCTCTTTACTTGGTTCTTGTTATTTCTACAGCCTCAAAAAATTCCTTTGGTATCTTCTTCCCAAACTTCTCCTGGACCGGTTTGGTTTTTTCCTTGAGGACTTCCCTCTCTTTTTCGGTCAACCACTTGAACTGGAGGGCCGGCCGCTCTGACATCATGATCCAGGGCATCTTGTATTCCACCTCTTCCTGGATCTTGTGCTCAAACTGGGTGGCCTCGGCAAAGGTGTCATCAAAGATCTTCTTTAGGTCCGCGGGCAGGCTATTGTAAAATTTTGGATTGACGAGAATAGCCGCAAAGAGCAGGCTGTGCCTGGAAATGGTGATGAAGTCACCGGTCTCGTGCCATTTGACCGCCTGGATAACGGCAAGGGGACACTCGGCCCCATCTACGGTCTTTAGTTGAAGTGCATTGTAGGTTTCCATGTAGGGGATGGCCTGGGCGCTGGCACCAAGGGCCTCCATTTGAGACGCCACGATCTTTGAAGGTCTGATCCTCAGTTTAACTCCCTCAAAGTCCGCTGGCTTGACCAGAAATCCCTTGCTGCTGACAAAATTCTGGAAGCCATAAGGCCAAAATCCCATCAGCTTATAACCCTTTTTGAGGTAAAGGGGGTCAAAGAGCTTTTTCCCCGGCCCATCCAGGAATCGGTAAACGTGGTTCATGTCGCTATAAACAAAGGGAAACTCCATCAGGAAGGTTTCGGGGATCTCTCCCCCCAAACGTCCCCCGCTGACCTCGCACATCTGAATGACGTTGGACCTGAGCGCTGCATACTGGGTGGGGTCGTCCTTATACAGGGAGGCCGCCCAATAGATCTCAACCTTGAACCGTCCGTTTGAGTTTTCTTCCAACTTCTTGCCTAAGTACCCGATAGCCTGGCTGAGAGGGTGCATGCTGGGGGGTGCTTTGGGTCCGGGGTAGTTAAACTTGATCAGGATCGGTTTTTCAGCCACCGCATCCGTGTGGGTAACCATCATACCGACCATGAAGACCAGGGCGACCATCAGAGAGAAAACACACAACTTTTTCCTTGACATGATTAACTCCTCCTTCTGATTATTTTCCGTTAATAATTTTAACGTTGGAGCCATCCTCCTTCGCCGTTTGTGCCTTGATCTATCACCTCCCTTCAGACAATCCCCTCTTCTTTGAGTTTCAGCATCTCTTCCTCCGAGATACCCAAAAGCCCACCGTATATCTCTTGGTTGTGCTCGCCAGGGTAGGGGGCCGGTTCGGATAATCCGGCCTGGTACTCGGTGAAGTGTATGGGGAATCCCGCTGTCTTTATCCCGGTTGGGCCACTTTTTGGATGCCTCAGTTCCTGGATCATCCCCCTGTGTTTGAGTTGAGGGTCTTCCAGGACCTGGTTGATCTCAGGCACTGAATCACAGGCCACCCTCTTCTCTCTCAACCGTTCAAGGGCCTCCTCCACGCTAAGATCACTCAACCATTGGAGTACAATCTCTTCCACCTCATCCGAATTCTTGGAACGGCCTTCCTGTGTCTTGAACCGAGGGTCCTCCTTCAGGTCTTCTCTTCCAAGCGCCGCTGTAAAGGCCTCCCATTGATCATTGGTGGCCACACAGATGATGACATATCCATCCTTTGCCTGATACGCATTCCAAGGGGCCAGTCTGGGGTTCCGGTTCCCCGTCCTCATGGGGATTCCCCGATCGAGATGGAGGTCCAGGGCTTCATCCATGATCATGGAGAAACAGGCATCCTGCATGGAGATGTCAATCCTTTCGCCCTTTCCGGTCTTCTCACGGGAGTAAAGGGCGGCCAGGATACCGGAAAGGCCGTACATGGCAGGTATCATATCCCCAATCCAGGCCCCGCAGCGGGTGGGCGGGCCATCGGGAAAACCTGTAACCCCCATAATCCCGCTGGTCCCCTGGATGGTCAGGTCAAAGGCGGTACGTTCCCTGTATGGTCCGTCCTGACCATAGCCCGAGATTGAACAATAGATGATCTTGGGGTTAATCTCTTTCAATCTCTCGTAGTCGAACCCCAACCGATCCATACTCCCGGGGGCAAAATTCTCCAGGACCACATCCCCTATCTCTACCAGGCGTTTGAGGATTTCTTTTCCCTTCTCGTTTCTCATGTTGAGGGAAACGCTTTTCTTGCCGCGATTCCGCTTCAGGTATAGCAGGGAGACATCAATGTCGTTCTTGCTCTGATAGTTGATACCTTCAGGACCAGCAAATGGAGGATTCCACCTGCAGGGGTCGCCAACCTTTGGCCGCTCAATCTTGATCACCTCAGCGCCCATGGCAGCCAGATTCATACTGACAAAAGGTCCTGACAGATACGCTGTCAGGTCGATAACCCTCACGCCTTCAAGATGGCTTTTCATCAATCCCTCCCGTAAGATTAAGAATTGAAACCCCGGCAACCTCTCTTAGCCGGTTAAATAGTCTCTGAACGAAAACCTTGAAATGAAAACGAACACAACATCAATCATGAAGTTTTTCTGAGTTGGAATTAATTCCATTAATCCAAAACCTAAAATCTAAAATCCAAAATCGTGCCTGAACA
>JABMQV010000209.1 GCA_013203065.1 Desulfobacteraceae bacterium
GTCAAAAACCGTGAAGTCATCGAGGCTTATCTCGGCGGGGAGGGGTCTGAAGGTGCTGCTTGAAGTTGCCAACTTGACGGTTCGCTATGACAAGGCAATGCTCCTCAATGACCTGAGTATGGGAGTTGATACGGGGGAACTGGTAAGTCTTGTGGGCCCCAATGGGGCAGGCAAGTCAACCCTGTTGAGGGCCATCACCGGCCTGGTGGGCTGGGAAAGGGAGATCACGCGCCGATCAGCCGGAGAGGATATAACTATTGAGGGGACCGTGATCTTTGACGGGGAAAGGATGGATCAGATACCTGCCCACGAAATTGTCAAGAGAGGCCTGATTCACTGTCCCGAAAGAAGGCGGCCGTTTCGTGAAATGACCGTTCTGGATAACCTCCGTGCAGGGGCGTATCTCGTGAAAGACAAAAAGGAGGCCCAGGAAAACCTTAAACAGGTCTATGAGCTGTTCCCGGTTCTGGAGGGACGGTCCCGGCAGATATCAGGGACCCTGTCCGGGGGGGAGCAGCAAATGCTCGCGATCGGCAGGGCGTTGATGTCCGAGCCCAAGCTGCTCTGTATTGACGAGCCATCCACCGGCCTTGCCCCCATCTCAAGGGCAGAGGTATTTGAGAAAATCGGACAGATCTCCGATTTCGGAATCACCGTTCTGCTTGTTGAGCAAGAAGTCAGCACTGTTTTCAAGATGGCTTCCCGCAACTATGTCCTCTCTTCCGGAAAGGTCATTGCCGAGGGTACCGGTGATCAGTTGCTCCAGGACGAGATCATCCGTAAGACCTACCTCGGCCTTTAGGCCTTCCTAACCTTTCCACCTTCTATATTGCACTTTCTCAATAATCTCGGCCTCCGTTGTGTTCGGCCTTTGCGAACCACGTTTTCTTTAGGACAAACATCATGTCACAAACCAAGGGCCAAAAGGTTCAGATCCGAGCGTATGGCGTAAAGGTTTTGCTTTCTCGTCATCCGAGGGTGCGCAGGCTCAAACGTCTCCATTTTCCCTCTGGTCACGGCAATAAGTTTTGGACCTCGAGTTGGCTTTTGATGGACTTCTTCCACCGCAAAGGATTGCCCGCAAGGTCCAGGGTAATGGATGTGGGATGCGGGTGGGGGCTGGCCGGGATCTATTGTGCCAAAAAGCACGATGCCGTTGTAACCGCCATTGACACGGACCCCGAAATTTTCCCATTTCTGCAACTTCACGCAGAGATCAACGGCGTTCAGGTTGCCACAATGAAGCGGGCCTTCGGGGGGCTGACACACGCAGACTTGGGAGGCTTTGATGTGTTGATTGGCGCCGACATCTGTTTTTGGGAGACATTAACTTACTCGCTAAAAAGGCTCATCAACCGCGCCTTGAGATCGGGAATAAAGCTGGTGCTTATCGCTGATCCGGGAAGGCCAACCTTTGATGAACTTGCCGAGTATTTCATGGAAAAGCAGGGTGGAAAAATATTGAACCGGACCGTTCACCGGCCCCGACGTATACAAGGAAGAATTCTTAAGATAGGTTCTATCAATGACTAGATGTAGACGCCCCGGGGTTCACTTTATGCCCCAGGGTTTACAACGAACCCTTCTTTGGTAGCGGCATTGCTAAGACGCTGGTCAAATGAGATTATTGCCAATCGATTAGGGTCTTCCTGGGTAGCAACCAGAGCTGAGGCAAGTTGGCAGGCATCAGCCGCTCGCAGCGGATGAACTTCCAAGAGCCGCGAAGCCCTGAGCCTTACTTTTTCAATCGCTATTACCTCATAGGCGCGTTCAATAAGGTCATTCAAGAGCCTCTTTGCATTTTGAAAAAGATTCTCACTTAGCATACCTTCTCTGATCTGCCGACACAGGGCACTCACGACCTCAACCTTGCTTAAATACCAGATCAGCATCTCTGGATCATCAGATAGCGTTTGAAGGCAGTAATCACTTTCTTTTTCCCCCACAATGAGCGGAACTATTGCCGATGAATCCCAAAATTTCATCTTCCCGTATCCCTCTCGTGCAATAATGCCTTAAGGACGTCTGTTTTCTTCTTCTCCCCGTGCAGAACCTCTGGAGGAAGCCCCCTTTGTTGGGGCGACGTAACAATACCCAGCTGTTCCATCTCCTTGATCCACGGTGTTTCATCGTGCCCAACCTCTGACTGTGAGACATGAATCAGCCTGGCCAAAGGGGTTTTTCTGTCAAGGATTTCGATCTGTTCCCCTCCCCTAACCAGCCGTAGATAATAACTGAGCCGGTTTTTGACTTCAGATATATTGACTCGAATCATGGGTCCCTCCCCTTCCCATATCTTGCTCCCATACCAGATAAACAAACATGGCTATAATAGCCTTTTTTATATAGCCTGTCAAGCCTCAATCTTTCCGTGGGAAAACATCTCACCTCTGCTCTTGCTGTTTATGCTTACATGCTGGCCAGTGAACGACCGGTTTTGCTCTCGCCCTTCACTGACTCCCATAAATCTTTCCTAAGGCTTCATAGACCTTCCTACCAATCTCAAGGCCACGGCATATGAAGTCGGGACCATATTCCCGTCCGGTTGGGGTGCGAAAGGTACCCTTGATCTCCTCTATGCCGTCAAGACCACGGCCAAAGCGTTTCAAAAGGGCTGGCATGGGCACCTTTCTTGGGGCCACCATCATCCAGACCGTTTCCGTAAAATTGTCCGGGCCCCACCGGAACTTATCGGCATCATAGAGGGCGTCTGATATGATTTGCAGGGAAGGATCATCCAGCGGCCGGGCAGGCTTGAATGCCTCGTGGTTCCCTATGGCCTCCACGATCCCCAAACGTTCTCTTTCCTCCAGATCAAATCCCTTCAGTATCCTGCCGGCTTCCTCCGCACCCCTTTGGGCATGCTCGGGTTCTTTCCTTTTTATGTCATGCAGGATACCGGCCAGGTGAACCAGAAGGACCTTCCGATTCACCGCTTCTTCCGAGGCCATCCCCTTTGTCTCGATGATCACAATGGCCCCGGCCTCAATTGCGACTTTGCGCACATGAGACAGCCCGTGCCCGATGCGATCCGCGCGGTCTTCAACAATGTTGAGTCCCCCCTCAACCATTGGGGCGCCCGTGAAAAGCCTGCATGAGGCCTCTATTTCCCCTTTTTTTTCAAGATAGAATCGAGGGGGCTCCATCCCAGCGGCGATTCGCTCAGAGAGCCTCTTGGCCTCCAGATATTCTCCTTCCAGCAAGATGCCTCCTTTCTCCCTTCCCATCACGAAAAAAGCGTCTCGTCGCGGTCATGTCGAGTTGAAACTTCTCTGCCATCTCCTTTTCAAACTGCTTCTTCCTCTACCATATATGGGGCATGTGATCAAATTTCTCAAAGCGGCGAATGTCCCGTCTTCACCTCGAATGGGTGTTCGGCGGCTCATGGCGATTTTTCAGACAATTGACTTGATTTATCGTTCTTATGATGGCATCTTGCGGGCATTCTTGCGGCTGAGCATCTGCAAACGTCCACAAAGGCGAAGGAGGAAATGCATTATGGAAAAACGAAAATTGAACGTTGGGTCCTGGGTGATCTCCCTGTTGGTAACGTTGTTGTTGGTCCTTGCCTCCCCGGTTGGGAAGGGTTATGGCGGGGATGTTGACCCTGTTGACAAGCAGGCCTATTTTGACGCACTGGTAGATACGGAGGAGGCCACCCAGAAAGAGATATCCACAAAACTCCTTGCCGTGGTGCCATGGTATGACACGCTCAATGACAACAGGCTACACGGAAGCTCCCTCAAGTGGGAAAATCCGGATGATCCGAGCAACTCCCGTATCCTGGTTGAGACTCTCTTGGACCGGTATGCTTATGACACATATTATAAAGACTACATAGGAAAAGAGGAGTATCTTCTCACCAGGAATCTGTGGGTGACCGTTGTCCCGGGAATGAAGAACTTTTTTATAGGAAAAACATGCCCGCCCTCTTTGAAAAGGATTGTTCAATTGAAAGGATTGAACCCGGCCAGACTGGTAAAAGAAAACCCGGAAGATAACTACTCAATCATTGTTGAGTTGTGGGTCTATCCCAAAGACCTTTTCAGGCCCACCCCGGACCCCGAGATCAGAGACCATGAAGGCGAATTGTCGGTCAAGATCGACGGCAACTGGACCTTTCCCTCTGATTACAATGCATTCCTGACGCTCATCGAAAATGACAGTTACATACCCGCCTCGTTCAAAGACTGGTTCACAGAAACCGCAAAGGGTTCTTACGATAGGACAGGACCTGTATCAACATGGGGTGCACCCTGGACCAGGCTGGGATACACCTATGACTGGGGAAATCCGGACGATCATGTGGGCCTGAGTGAATTTATCATTTTGCTGAATGCGGCTGAAAAGGGATTGAAAGTAAAGCTTGAAAGGGCCATCGACAGCGCAAAACCCGA
>JABMQV010000023.1 GCA_013203065.1 Desulfobacteraceae bacterium
AAATATTCCCCGGCATCATAGGTATTGTTAGCTACCAGCATGCGGTCCCGTGGGGTTATGGATGAAAAGTAGCCGTCGTCCTTCAGCAGCCCTTCAAATAGATGTTTGAAGACGTAAGCCGGGACAACATAAGAGGATCCATAG
Organism: Desulfobacteraceae bacterium; assembly: GCA_013203065.1. The sequence continues at coordinate 145 of JABMQV010000023.1, forward strand.
GTCAGAGGAATCTTCACGAAACCGTCATCCGACTGTTCGCAATTTAATAATTCCGGAGAATAATAGGCCCCCCGCTTGAGGACATTCTTCAACATATATCCGCAGGTGGGGCATGAACAAACAATGTCATACCCGGCATTGACGGCGTCCACCAAACGGGGAACATTAAACCGTGCCGCTTCAAGGGTTCGCTCGCGGTCCCCCTCAAGCAACGACGGCATGCTGCAGCATTTCTGTTCGAGATGCGCGATCTCAATGCCGTTTTTCTCAAATACATCGATGAAGGATTTGGCCACCTCCGGGAAGAAATACCTGGCCGTACACCCGGCAAAATAGGCTACTTTCATCCCTTTATTATCCGCTTTGACGTTCTTTTTACGTTTGCTTATCCATCGGGGAAACGTTTCTTCCGGAAAAACGGGAAACTTGCGATCTTTATGAATCCCAAAAGTATTTTCCAACAATCTCCGTGCCGCCTCATTTTCAAATAAGATGTTGGCAAACCGAGAGAAAGCCGTACCCAGCTTTCCGATGCGGGCTACGTTCTCTATGGTCCGGATTCCGAAGCCAAGCCCGTATTCATCTTTGTAACCGGTTTTGGCATTCAATATGGCGGATCGAAAGGGGTGGCATGGACACAGGCCGCAGAAATTGCAGAGCTCCACAAGCCTCCGCAAATCATCGGTCGTAATCTTCTCTCCCGTCTCTGCCTCCCTGTCTACTAACCGGTACAGTTCAGGAAAAACATGGCATGATTCATCCATCAACGATCGGCAAGCATCACACCCGCGGCAAAAATCGATCTCGTCTCTAAGCGTTTTCTCTGCACTCATGCTTCATCCCTTTGTCGTCCGGATTAAATCGATTCAAGAAGTCTTTAATGAGCGGCCATAATCACGCTGCCCGGCTTGCTTTGATGGCTTCTCTGAGCGCCTTTTGATCCCCGGGGGGGGACCGGTATTCCGCTCCGCTAAACCAGTCGGTGATATGAACTCGTCTTTCCGGGCTGGGAGTGTAAGTACCTCGGATTTATGTGTCAAGATATAATGAACTATGATATTTCGAATGCAGACTTGCCAAGAAACCATCTATTCATTATACTGTTTCCAATAAGCATATTCCCATCTCACAAGGAGCGCAAGGAGCCTTATCATGGAACGAGTAGTCCTGGGTAAAAGTGGTTTGTCTGTCTCACCTGTCGCATTTGGCACTTGGCAGTTAAGTAAGCGTTTCTGGAAAGAACAATCCAGTGAGGAGGCGATCAAGGCGATGAAGCTTGCCTTTGACAAAGGCGTCAACTTCTATGACTCCAGTGACGCCTATGGCGATGGGCATGCCGAGCAAGTCTTGGGTGACGCGGTCCAGCAGTTGCCTCGCGATGAAATCATCATCTCCACCAAGGTCTTTAACCACTACAACCCCGATGGATCGCGGTATCCTGACCTGTCCCCTGATCATATTGTTGAGCGTTGCGAGGCATCGTTGAAACGTCTCAGGATTGAGGCAATTGACTTGTACCTTCTGCATTTCTTTGACCAGCTTACCCCACTGGCTGACGTAGCTGCGACCCTGAAAAAGCTGCAGGATCAGGGCAAAGTCCGGACGATTGGCTTGAGCAACCACACTGTGGCGCAGCTCCGTGCTCAGCGTGCCTTTGCTGATTACGGCGTGGTCCAACCCGCATACAGCTTTGTCGACCCATCCATTGAAAAAGACCTGCTACCTTACTGCCAGGCCGAAAATCTGGGTGTGATGATTTACTCGCCATTGCATATGGGGCTTCTGACCGGCAAATACAAAGGAGATGAAGAATTTGACGACTTCCGAAAACATCACACCGACTTCCGAGGTGAACGGTTCAAAAAAACCTGTCAGGGCGTGCAAAGCTTGAAGCCCTTAGCAGAGAAGTATGACCTGACCTTGTACCAGTTGGTCCTTGCTGCTACCCTGATGCATCCAGCTATCCAGGTGGCGATTTGCGGTATCAAAACACCGGATCAGATTGAGGAAGCTGTCCTGGCCATGGGCCAGACTATTGACCGACCAGACTACTTTGCAGTACGCAAGGCGCTCCTGGGTGCACAAGCCACCAAGGTTATTGATGCCTCAGGTACACGGAAATAATAACGAAATGATTGATCATTATTTAGGGACCCATAATGCAAGCTGAGATAGTGATGATCGGTACCGAACTCTTGCTGGGGGAAATTGTTGATACCAACGCCAATAGATTGGCCAAAGCCCTACGCGATATAGGACTGGACCTTTATTACAAAACGACCGTCGGCGATAATGTAACCCGAATCACTGAAGTACTCAATTTTGCTTTGGATCGCTCAGAGGTGGTCATCACTTCAGGAGGAATAGGGCCGACCGTTGATGATGTCACGCGCCAAGCCGTCGCAAATGCCACTGGATGCAAACTGGTTTACAGCACCGATCTTGAGTCACAAATCGCCGCTCGTTTTCGAAGTTTTGGCCGAGAAATGGCTGAAAACAACAAGCGCCAGGCCTACATTCCTGAAGGCGCTTTGCCCTTGACCAACCCGGTTGGGACGGCCCCCTGCTACCTCTGTGAAGATGCGGGAGGGCGCGGCTTTATTATATCTCTTCCCGGCGTCCCCCGTGAACTGGAGTATATGATGCAGAACGCGGTGATTCCACTCCTTGTTGAAAGAATGAGAGGGGCAAAGGTCATGAAGGTTCGCATCTTGAGGACCTGTGCTGTAGGCGAAAGCAATGTTGACAGAGTCATCGGCGACTTGATGACCACGAAAAACCCAACCATCGGGTTGGCTGCTCATGCCGGTCAAACCGATGTCCGTATTACGGCCAAGGCCAACACTGAGGCGGAAGCGAACGCTCTCATTGCGCCCGTTGAAGCGAGAATACGGGAGCGGCTGGGCGTAGCCATTTACGGCGTGGAAAAAGAACCGGTGCCCGAGGTCGTGGGACAATTGTTATGTGAGAAGAACTTAAAGTTAGGCGTGGTCGATACCCTTACATGCGGCCTCCTGGCCCGTGATCTTATTGATGCCGGATTTGGCGACTTGATCACTGCGAACCTACACTCAATCGACCTGTCGGGAGCACTAAAAAAGGCCGGTTTGGAACTTCAAAGTGATGTGTGGGATGGGGATTACCGTA
>JABMQV010000024.1 GCA_013203065.1 Desulfobacteraceae bacterium
CCACGACCGTTGTGATTGAACCCGAATGGACGTTCAAAATGGATTCCTTCACGAACGGAATCCTGAACTATGCCAAGTAATTCAAAGAAAAAGGAGGCAAGATATGCCAGGAGGAATTGACTTTGAGATAAGAACCAAATTCCATCCGGAGCCCCCTACGCCGGAAGAGGCAGAGTATATGAAAGATCTCGATCCGACAATGGCGGGTATATTTGCACACAAACTGATGACAATAGCCAGTGAAGGCAACGAAACCCTGGTAAAACTGGGGGCTACGACCGGTTGTCGTTGGGGGGACACAGCCCTTGCCATCTACACCGCATCGGGCGACAATGCCGTTTGTGCCACAGGGTTGTACTTCCATGCAGTGCTAGGATCCACAGGCGTGAAATACATCATCAAACACTGGCTCGATGATCCTTCCGTAGGCGTAAAACCGGGGGACGCCTTTTTCTCCAATGACCCCTTCTACCTTGGGGTACATGCGCCCGACATGGGCATCTTTGCTCCCGTGTTTCACGAGGACAAGCTGATCTGCTTCATCGGGGCCATTGTGCACAGCGGCGAGTGCGGCGCCTGTGAACCAGGGGGAATGCCTTCCAACTCCAGGAGCATCTATGATGAGGGGCTTCAGATCGCACCCCTCAAGATCGCAGAAAACTACATGATCAAGGAAGATATCCTGAACGCCTTCAACCACATGACCCGGGATCCCCGGGCCATGACCCTAGACATCAAGGCGAGGATGGCCGCCCTGAGAGTGGTTGAGAAGAGACTGCATTCCAGCCTTGAGAAGCTCGGGCCGGAGCAGGTCATGGGAGCGCTCCAATACAATATTCAGGTTACTGCCGAAGGTGCCAGAAAGCGAATTTCCGGATGGGACGACGGCAGGTTCAAGCACACGGAGTTTGTAGACTGTGTCGGTCCCTTTTCCCGCCTGATGAAGATCTCCGTGAGCCTTGAGAAGAAGGATGACGCCCTCTACTTCGACTTTAACGGCACCTCACCCGAGGTGCTTGATCGGGTCGTCAACTGCCACTCCCTTGGTCTCATCGGGATCAACATGGTCTATTTGCTCGGCCACATGTTTCACGATCTGCCCCACAATGCGGGGGTGCTGGAACCCATAAGCTTCCGGTTTCCTGAGGGTTCCATTGTGAATCCGAGCCGTGAGTCCCCTAAGGCAGGCGCGCCCTTTGTTATGGAGACCAGTTCCCTCATCGTGCAGCAGCTCCTTCAAAAGGCCATGTTTTCCACTAGCCCTGAGGGGGCCGAATGTACGGGTGCGCGTACATTCACCACGCTTATGTACGGCGGGTTGAATCAGTATGGTGCTCCTTTTGCCGATGCAGGGGCCGAGATGAACGCATCGGGCTACGGGGCCCGCTGGGACAAGGATGGTGTCAGCGTCGGGGGAGCCTATTTCGCTCCAAAGACCTCCGAGCCGGGAGAAGTGGAAAGCCTGGAAGCCAACCTACCGTTCGTTTACCTGTATCGCGGATTTCATCAGGACAGTTGTGGTCATGGTAAATACCGGGGCGGCGTAGGAATGGATTGGGGCGTGGCGGTCCACGACGTGCCCATGATATTCCTCGGCTCCTGGGGATACGGATCCAAGGCCCCGACAACGCAGGGCCTCTTCGGTGGCTACGGTATTCCTGCCACGCCCTTTGTCCGGATCTCCGATACAAACCTAAAGGAGGTTTTCAGCCGGCCGGACATCAAGATGCCCACCTCGAGTCAGATGGTCTACAATGAGCAGACGATACAGGGCAATTACCATTCCGACAAGTACCCCTCAGTTCCCCAACCGGCAAACGAATGGGACATTGTTGTTGGCGGCAGTGGGGGAGGCGGGGGATACGGTGATCCCATTGAGCGGAATCCATCTCTGGTGGTCCAGGACTTGGCAAACGGCATCATATCTCATCGGATAGCAAAAGAGGTGTACAAGATCGTCTATGAAGAGGGTACGCTGATTCTGGACGAGGAAAAGACGGAACGGCTAAGGGAAGAAGAGAAGGCAAATAGGAACAAAAGAGGGAGAACTTTTTCCGATTTCGAGAGGGAATGGTCAAAAAAGAAGCCCGACCAGGAAGTCCTAGAGTTTTACGGGGAGTGGCCCACTTCTCACTACACATCTTTCACCTACTACGGATCCTGGCCGGAGGAGCTGAAGTAGACCCTTTCGATCCATTTTTGCCGTTGACGGGGGTCCGGATTTTCCCACATTGCCCCCTGAAGGCGCATCCAAAAGGAGAACCCTTATGGGTCCGCGAATCGGGATGGGCTGATCACTGTTGCTGGGAGATACGAATGACTGGGAAAAAAATAAAGAGTATTCCATTCAGGGAGGGGCTGTTCAGCGAGGAATCCGACGGGGTTTCCCTGATCGGGAGCAAGTGCGGGGCGTGCGGTCAGATCTTTTTCCCCCCCAGAGCGTTCTGCTTCAGCTGCTTCGGGAAGGAAATGCAAACGGCGAAGCTGGGCAACAGGGGAAGGCTGTACTCCTTTACCACCTCCCACATGCCATCCCTTCACTTCGAAGCTCCCTATACCGTGGGATGGGTGGATATGGAGGGGGGCATAAGGCTTTTCGCACCCATTATCTCAAACAAGACGGAAGAGCTCGAGCCGGACATGGAAATGGAATTGGTCGTCGAAGAGTTGTGGCGGGAGGAAGACACGAGGGTCATGGGTTATAAATTCAGGCCCTTAGGGCTTGCGCAAGAATAACTTCGCGGAATTGGCGCCCAGGTTTGGGTCAGATTTGGCTGCGCCGATTGAGCAAAACCACAGAAATAGTAGTACTATTTAGAGGATTTTGCGATTGAGGCGCGGCCGAAGATGACCTGAAGATGGGATGAGAAAATGTAAAGTTATTTTTGCGTAAGCCCCTAGGGTAGGTGCCTTCTCAGTTGACGCAGGGCTTTTGAAAACGAATGAGGGAGGACAATGAGGGAAGTCGCAATCATCGGTGGCGGTAGCACTGTCTTTGGGAAGTTTCCGCAGAGGACCTGTGAAGACCTCGGAAAGGAAGCCGTTTTGGCGGCCATAGAGGATGCGGGCATTACGCCGAAGGATGTCGAGTTTGGCTCCTGTGCGACCGTCTACGGAGGGTTCTGCATCGGTCAGAGGATATTCAAGGAAGTGGGGATTACCGACAGGGAGATTGTCAACGTGGAGAACGCCTGCGGCGGTGGGGCCACTTCCTTCAGGGAGAGTTGGCTGAGAATAGCAACGGGGCAATGCGACCTTGCGATCGCCGCTGGGGTGGAGTCCATGACAACGAGCCCTGTCGCAGGAAAATTGATACCCCCTCCGCCGGACGATCTGGACGGGCAACTGGGCCTTGCCGTTCCCATATTCTTCGCCATGATGATGAAAAGACACATGTATGCACACGGAACCACCCTGGAACAGTTTGCAGGAATCTCGGTCAAAAACCATCACCACGGTTGCCTGAACCCCTACTCCCAGTACCAAAAGGAACTCACCGTCGAAGAAATCCTCGACTCCCGAATGATCTGTGACCCCATCACCCTGCTCCAGTGCTGTCCGAATTCGGATGGAGCCGCGGCCGTGGTCCTCTGTGCCGGTAGCATCGCCAAAAGGTACACAAACAAACCGGTCTTTGTGGCGGCCTCCGTTCTCGGGTCGGGAGACTATATTTGCCGGTGGAAGGACGCCACCTTTTCGGATATGAGCCACAAGGCCGCCAGGGAAGCCTATGAAATTGCCGGCATCGGCCCTGAGGACATCGATTGCATAGAACTCCACGACGCCTTTACCGTGGCGGAACTGATGCACTATGAAGACCTGGGCCTGTGCGAGAGGGGAGGAGGAGGTGAACTCATTGATTCGGGAGCAACGTGGCTCGGGGGCAGGATCCCCGTGAATCCCAGCGGCGGTCTTCTGAGCAAAGGGCATCCTCTCAGCGCCACGGGTATTGCTCAGGTTGTGGAGATCCTCCGGCAACTGAGGAGTGTTGCGGGAAACCACCAGGTCCGCGGCGCCAGGACGGCCCTGGCTCACGTGCTCGGCGGTTACGTGGCGGGGCTCGAGTCGGGGGCTGCCAGTGTGCACATCCTCAAGGCATAGGGAAATTCCCTGGTGATACAACGGATCCATCATATAGGCATTGCGTTTGGCAGCCTAAAGGAAAGGTAAAACTCTTCTCCGATCTTTTTGGCTTCAGGGCGGTTGAGACCCACATGGATTCCGACGGGGCGTTCAAGTCCCATATCCTACGCATCAACGAGGCTGCCCTTGCAGAGAGAGCCGCGGTTTAAGGAAAGCAGGGCATTTAGAATGAACGCTGATCAATACCTCAAGAAAAGAGAGCAGGTCCGTTATGCAAAATGACCCCATCCGCGAACGTGTTGTGCACAGGGTTTTGGAGCGCCAGGCTGTGAAGTATGGCAACCGAACCTTTCTCTATTTCAAAGACCAGGCGTACGGGTACGAGGATTTTAACCGGGCGGCAAACCGTGTTTCCTGCGGTTTACAAAAACTGGGCATTTCAAAGGGCGACAAGGTTGCCATCGTCCTGGGTAACTGTCCGGAATACCTTTTCCTTTGGTTCGGCATATCGAAATTGGGGGCCGTGGAGGTCCCCATCAACACGGCCCACAAGGGAGAAATCCTCACCTACATGCTGGATCAGTCGGATGCATGCATGCTGGTCATGGGTATCGAATACCTTGACCGGGTGGAACCGATCCTGCCTGATGTCCCCAAGATAAAAAACCTGGTCGTCATCGATACCCTTGGACAGGGAGTACCGAAATCCTTAAGCTCTGTTGCAGACTGGGAGCAGCTTGTGGACAACGACGGAGGTTACAAGCCTGTGGACGTTCTCTGGTCCGATCCCTCTGGCATCATGTTCACCTCAGGGACCACAGGGCCTTCCAAGGCAGCCCTCATGCCTCACAACTACCCCCTGTACATGGGAGATATCATCATCGAATCAGCAGAATACGATGAGCACGACATCCTTTACAATGCCCTCCCCCTGTTTCACGGAAACGCCCAGCAACTCTCCTTCATGCCCGCCCTGATGAGCGGTGCACGCACGGTTCTGGCCGAGAAATTCTCTGCCGGCAGATTCTGGGATGACATCAAACGATACGGCTGCACGGAATTCAATTACCTTGGTGCCATCGTGCCCATACTCTACAAGGCTGAACCCAAAGACGACGACGAGGAAAATCCCTTACGGGTCATGGTGGGTGCTGCCGCCCCCAGGGACATCTTCGAAGACTTTGAACAACGTTTTGGGGTCACACTAATCGAAATCTATGGAATGAACGAAATCGGCCTGCCCCTAACCTCCAACCTCCAGGAGCGCAAGCCTGGCAGCTGCGGTAAGGCCCGGCGGGACTATGCCCTAAAGCTCATTGACGACGACGGCCTGGAGGTCGGTCCCCACACAACCGGTGAAATTCTTACCCGGCCCTTGCAGCCCTACCGCATGATGCTCGAATACTACAAGATGCCGGACAAGACCGTTGAGACCTGGCGTGACTTGTGGTTTCATACCGGCGACTATGCCTATTTTGACGAGGAGGGCTATTTCTTCTTTGTGGACCGTAAGAAGGACGCCCTCAGACGCCGGGGCGAGAACATCTCTTCCTATGAAGTGGAAAAGGTCATTAATTCTCATCCTGCTGTACTCGAATCGGCTGCCGTGGCCGTTAAATCGGATCTTAGCGAAGATGAACTCATGGTATGCCTGACCCTCAGGCCGCAAAACACGCTCACACCTCTAGAACTTGTGAAATACTGCGAAGACCGCATGGCCTACTTCATGATACCCCGTTACGTGCGCATCATGGACCAACTTCCCAAGACCGCCACCGAGCGCGTGAGAAAGGTCTCATTAAGGGAAGAAGGCGTTACGCTGGACACCTGGGATCGAGAAAGAGCAGGATACAAACTTAGCCGTTGAAGAGGAGAACCAAGCCGTCGCGAAGCACCAACACAAGAGAGTTACTCGTTCAGAGCGCCATTGATCTCTTCTATCGAAAGGGGTATGCGGACACAACCATCCAGGACATAGGGGGCAAGCAAGTCAGCATCCTAATTGAGAGGCAAAGTCAATATGAAACGGCGTAAGGAGCAAACACTGTGCTGGTTTGTCGGCAGTGAGAGCAAGCTTGTGAAATGGCCAATGATGGGTAAAAGGGGGTGATTAAACTGTAGGAGTAAGGATGGAACGTCTACTTTAACCGGTGTTAACTCTTAAACAGGGAGGATTCAAATGAAGGGAAAAAAGTCATTAATACTCGTGGGTAGCATTTGCCTTATAATGTTGTTGGCAGCCTTGCCATTTGTCACGTCCAGTGCAGCCACAGCCGCCAGCAAAGCAAAGACCTTAGAGATTGGCGTACTTGCTGCTATGACTGGCTTTGGGTCCGGGGCCGAAACGCTGATAGTGCAAGGAGCAGAGATGGCAAAGCACTGGATCAATGAGCATGGCGGGATAACAATCAAGGGGCAGAAATATCTAATCAAACTTGTTGTTGAGGACACGAAAGGTAGTGCTGACGGCTCGGTAGCTGCAGCTAACAAACTTGTCCATGACCGCAACATAAAGTTCGTTGTAGGGACGGTTGTGCCCTACTCAATTCAGGCTGTAGGGACGGTAACCGAACCAGCCAAGGTGCTCCGCTCTACATTCTATAATTGTGCCACGCCTTCGGAATATGGGCCGAGTACGCCATACACATTTATGGGGAATGACGGCACCGTAGAAGGCAATACAGCCCTTCTGACCTATGTGGCTGAGGCCCTGCCAGAGGTAAAAACCACGGTTCTTATCATACCCGATGATGGTTCCATACCCTACCTTGGTCCCATAATGAAGCGGGTTGCTGAAGAACGGGGAATCACTGTACTCGGCGACGTTGTTAGCTGGAGTCATGACACAGTGGATTTCAATCCGATAATTGCAAAGACCCTGGCCCGTAAACCGGATTCACTGACAATAATAAACGGGTGGCCAGCGCCTGTTGGCGCCATGCTCAAGGCGGCACGAGAAGCGGGCTTTACCGGACCTGTCACCTGTGCTCATAACCCGGGTGAAGACATTCTAAAAGTTGCCGGTCCTGCAGCATCGACAAACTACTATGCCACCGGTATCACTGCGGATAGCCCAGGCATGACCCCTATGATAAAAGAGATCACGCCCAGGCTCATAGAGAAATATGGGTATGCCCTCTACTATAACTTTTGGGGTTTCAACGGTGTCTATGTCTTGGCGAAGGCCATTGAGGCGGCTCAAAGCCTTGACTCCACTGTGGTAAGGGACAGCTGGGAAAAGATGGAGGGTATTGACTCCATATATGGTCGGGCCTCCATGGGGGGACTGAAAACTTACGGGATTAGACATACCGCGGTTCACCCTCTTGCAATCCAGAGTCTGATGGATGGCAAAGTGAAGCACATTAAGTGGATTGAAGTTCTTGTCCCTTAGGATAATTATGCGCTGTAATCCGGGTAGCGGGGTAATACGCCTGCTACCCAGGTTATCCGCCAGTCAAGATAGGCGTGACTCAGAGAAATGATGGAAACAGCGGTAAATGCCATAATAAGCGCACTGGTACTGTCATCAATGTACATATTAGTCGCCTTGGGCTTTGCTCTTCTCCTTAGCGTCGTGGGTGTCCTCAACTTCGCCCACGGCGCCATATACATGGTCGGTGGTTATATCTGCTATCAATTTGCGGTTGAATTCGGTTTGAATCAGTGGCTATCCCTAGCGCTGTCCGTGATAATAATGGGGGCATTTGGCCTATTACTAGAGAAATTTTGTTTCCGTCCATTCTTCGGAGATATGTATCGCACCATCGTCATGTCCATAGCTATTGTTCTAGTCTTGGAGACGACGGTCAACGTCTTAGTCGGTGTTCATATAAGGTCCTTACCTTCCTTTGTCCCAGGAATTCTCAAGGCCGGGGCTATCTCGCTTAGCGCTGAGAGGCTGTTTACCTTCATTATCGGTGGTTTACTTCTGCTGGGACTGACCTGGTTCATAAGGAGGGCTAAGGTCGGTCAGCAAATGCTGGCCGTTGCTCAGGACGTTGAAGGAGCCGCTTTGCAGGGTATTGACATTAACCACATCTCTGCCCTCGCCTGTGCCCTGGGTTGTGCCTTGGCAGCAGTGGCAGGGAGCTTGATGGGCGCCATATTTGAACTAAGCCCCTTTATGGGGGACTACATGCTGGTAAAGGCCATTCAACTTGTTATCTTGAGTGGGATAGGAAGTATCGGTGGTGTTCTGGCTGCGGGGCTAATCATCGGTTCCATAGATGCTGTCTTACCCTTATTCTCAAGCGGCGCTGTTACCCAAGCGGTCGGTCTGGGGATCATTATCGCCCTCCTATTGCTAAGGCCCCAAGGCCTATTCGGCCGTGAGGTAACGTAAACGAAATAATATGACAGAGAAGCAGTTTTTTACCGCTGGACAGGGAAAACTGACCAGGACCCTTGTTTACGCTGGTCTGCTGGTCATTGTTTTGTTGCTACCGTTATTCATTAAGTCGCGATATCTCATTCACATCTTTAATCTGACGCTTATATATATAATTGCCGCCAGTAGCCTGCGTCTAATAGCTACCTCGGGCCAATTATCCCTCGGCCATGCTGCTTTCATGAGCATCGGAGCTTACACTGCGGGCGCATTAGCCAAACACTTAGGCTGGACTCCCTGGGTCACTATACCGCTGGGAGCACTCGCTACGATGGCTGTTGCAGTGATAATAGGTTATCCGTTCGCCCGACTCCGAGCCATTTACTTCTCCATGGTAAGCCTTTTCTTTGGAATGGGCGTGTTGGCTGTTAATCAAGTCCTCCAAAGATTCACGGGCGGTTACGCTGGTCTCATTGGCATCCGGCCTTTGTTTTCTGGTTCTAAGGTCGCTAGTTATTATTTCTTCGTGGGATTAACCGTACTCAGTCTTCTAGTTCTTCGCAGGATTGAGTTCTGCCGCATCGGTACGACTTTTAAGGCCATTGCCCAATCACATGTGGTAGCATCCAGTGTAGGTATTAACGAGTCCGGGTACAGGGTTCTTGCCTTGGCTGTGGGGTGTTTCTTTGCCGGTCTGGCTGGCGCTGGCTACGCTCATTATAATTCAGTGCTGTCACACAGCACCTTTAACTTTCTATCGAGCGTCAACTTACTGGTATATGTGCTGGTAGGAGGAGTGGGAAGCTTTGCCGGACCTGTTATCGGAACTGCCGTCCTTATAATCATCCCTGAGCTTTTCCGGATGTTGAAAGGGTTCGTCCCATACATTTTTGCTGGTATTATGATACTGGTGATCTTCGTCATGCCTCAAGGCCTTGTCGGTCTGCCTGGGCAGTTAAGATCCTGGGTTACAGGGCTTCGCAAGAGAAAGGCGTTTAACCATGTTCCTTGAAATCAGTGGCCTGAGCAAGCATTTTGGCGGTTTGGCCGCTGTTTCTCTATTCGACATACATGTCAACCAGGGGGAGACAGTGGGCTTAATTGGCCCCAATGGTGCTGGTAAAACCACTGTTTTTAATCTGATAACGGGCTTTCTCCGACCCACAAAAGGGAGCGTCTTGTTTGACGGTAAAGATATCACTGGCAAAAAGCCTCACTTGATTGCCAAACTCGGAATCGGTCGGGCCTTTCAACTCGTCCCTCTTTTTGCTGACTTTACTGTCCTACAGAATGTGGTGACGTCGTTTCATTTGCGCCCAAAGTCAAGCTTGTGGGATGCCTTTCTAAATACCTCTACCTATCGCCGTAACGAAGAGTATATCTTACAACGCTCCTTGGAAATCTTGCAGCTGGTCGGACTAAACGAGGTGGGGAATGGACTCGCTAAGAATCTACCTCACGGATACCAAAAGATGCTTGGCATGGCTAGGGCCCTGGCTGTCGACCCTAAATTGTTGTTACTCGATGAACCGATAGGCGGGATGAGTCCGGATGAAATCAATTTTGCAAGAACCGCAATTGAGAAAATACAACAACAGGGGGTGAGTATTCTGTTGATCGAGCATAACATGCAAATCATGGATATATGTAATCGGGTCGTAGTTATGAACTTCGGTCAGAAAATTGCTGAAGGCTCTCTTAGTGAGGTGAGGGAAAATAAGGAGGTGATCCAGGCTTACTTCGGGGGTGAACATGCTGCTTAGGGTGAAAGAGCTAACCGTTCACTATGGAAAAGCCATTGCAGTAGACCATGTTTCTCTGGAAATTGCGGAGGGATCCGTAGCTAGTATTATTGGTGCTAATGGAGCAGGTAAAAGCACAATTTTGAGGGCTTTATCTGGGTTGATAGCTTTGACCTCAGGGGAAATATTTTTTTTGGACAGAAGGATAGATGGTTTGGCAACTCCTGAGATTGTAAAACTCGGCCTCATCCATATTCCTGAAGGCCGAAAGCTTTTCCCTTATCTCACTGTCCTAAGCAATATCAAGCTTGGCGCCAGTATACGAAAGGACAGTGTTGGCATAAAAAGGGACATGGATGAGATTTTTGGATACTTCCCCATACTGGGGGTGAGATGTAATCAAAAGGCCGGGACTTTGAGCGGTGGTGAACAACAGATGTTAGCCATTGCCCGTGGCCTAATGGCTAAACCAAAGTTGCTTTTAATGGACGAGCCGTCACTTGGATTGGCTCCTTTGGTGGTCGCTTCTCTCGTCCCGGTCATTCAGAACATTAATCAAAGGGGTGTGAGCGTTCTTTTGGTGGAGCAAAATATTCCCCTGGCACTCCAGGTGGCCGACATGGGTTATGCATTACAGGTTGGCAGGATTGTTCTGCAGGGCGCCATCAAGGAATTTGAGGCTGGCGAGATTGTCAAGAGAGCGTACCTAGGAG
>JABMQV010000210.1 GCA_013203065.1 Desulfobacteraceae bacterium
AGTTGAATCTTCCGGTCGAGGTTATCGCCGATATAGTCCAAGAGCTGACGGTAGTAGGAAAGCGTCTTTTTCGGTGAGACCATGGCTGCGACGGCGATTCTCAAATGAGGATGTTCGGGTGACGGCCTTTGCAGCGTTGGCACGGCAACGGTTTTTGTGAAATCAACTATTGCTATTTCGGAATCATCGGCGCAGGCAAGGATGAGAAGCAGTAATGGGACCACCAGACAGCCCAAAAACAGGAACGCCTTCTGAGAATGAGCCCTTACCTCCGAATTTTTTTTCATGACTGCCCTCCTTCAGAAAGGGGGATTTTTTGTTGATTGACAGCGAATACCACAATGTGGTAGCAAAAATCAACTTTTTTTTGGGGTCTGCGGGGAAAACCATGAGATGGGTTGTATGGATGGCAAGGAACTTGCCTATTTCCGAAAGAAACTGAGTAAGACCCAGGAAGAGCTGGCCAGGTTGTTTGGCACGTGGGTCAAGGCAATTCAGGGTTACGAGCAAGGGTGGAGATCTGTGTCCGCACACCTAGAGAGGCAACTTTTCTTCCCAACCGCTATGGCGACCGGGAAAAACAAGGTTGTGAAGTCAGGCTATGTGCCCGTGACAAAACAGTTGCCATACGATTGGCATAACACTCCCAATATCCGGGTAATAGCCCTAAGAGATTTTAGGGAATTTTCAAGAACGGCATCTTTATGATCGGAAAGGATTGATGATAATGGATAATACAGACCTTGAGTTTGAATCCAGCCATGGAGAGGCTAAGCCCAAGCATTCTCTGACAGGGGACATAGCTTTAGCGGTAGAACGGCTAATGGCTTCAAATAGGAAAGAGGCCTTTTTCGATCACGGGGCCCCCAGACCGGTTCCCTCTCAGGGATCTATCATTGAGGTGATCAAGCAGGCAAAGCGCATCATTTTCCCGGGGCATGTTGCCCAAATCGGGTCTGATCCGGGCAGCTTAGAGCACACTCTCGGGCATGAGACAGAGGGGTTATTAAAGAACCTCTCGGAACAAATCACCCTGGCGATTCAATATGGAGGCCTTACGCCAGATCGAAGCGTTCTCCGGCGCGCCCAAACAGGTTATGAGATAGCCCGGCGATTCATAGGCGCTCTACCTGAGTTGAGGGCGGTCCTTGTAACAGATGTGCGGGCCGCCCTGGAGGGAGACCCTGCTGCTAAGAGTTACGATGAGATTATCTTTTGCTACCCTGGATTATTGGCCCTAACTGTCTATCGTATGGCACATGAACTCCATGAAATGAATGTGCCTCTCCTTCCCCGTATGATGACGGAATACGCCCACAGCCTTACCGGGATCGATATCCACCCCGGTGCCAAGATCGGCAAGAGCTTCTTTATCGACCATGGGACTGGTGTGGTGGTGGGTGAGACCACGGAGATCGGTGATCGCGTGAGGATCTACCAGGGGGTCACCTTGGGGGCCCTCTCAATCCCGCGGGATGATGTGGGGCACTTCAGAGACAAGAAGCGGCACCCCACCATTGAAGACGACGTGATCATTTATTCCAATGCCACCATATTGGGAGGAAAGACGGTCATCGGGGCCAGATCAGTGATCGGTGGGAATGTCTGGATCATTGAGAGCGTGCCTCCAGATACAAAGGTCCTGCTAAAGAAGCCCGAACTGATGTATATCGGAAACGGTACCGGGTCAGATCCCAAAGAAGGGTCGCCGGTGGGATAAGGGGACATTGGTTCTTTGTTGACAAGTAGGTACGAAAGCGGTATTTGAAACGCAAAGGGACCAGTCACGCCTAATGGGAGGGTTATACCGACGGTAAACGCAGAGGTGTAACCGTAGACTACTTAGGTGGTCGCAAAAAGGAAAAATATGGTCCTCTACTTCAATCGAAGATGATTGCTCAATTCAGGCTTATCTAAGAAGAAATTCTACTCCTACCTAAAATAATTCCCCACCATACCCCCCAACCGCCTTCGGGCGGTTTTTTTGTCAAATTACCGTTGGGAGATCTGAAGAGTGATGAAAACATGGAATAGGGTTGCGTATTGATCTGGCGGAGATCGGTCAACCTCAGCTTGATTTGGGGTCACAGATGAGATAGTCAAAGATTTGTGTCATTACTCCGAAATACTTCTGAAAGGTCTGAAATACGGTTGAAAATCGATTTTTTGGTAATGGATAAGGGCTGGATATTTCAGGCTAACCC
>JABMQV010000211.1 GCA_013203065.1 Desulfobacteraceae bacterium
GGAAAAGGGTACCCGAACCTTACACGGAGACGGATGATGCAAACCCCATTTCTTACTATGGGGTGACAAAATATGAAGCGGAAAGGGCGATTCGAAGTCGTACTGACAACCATGTGATCTTGCGAACCGCATGGTTATATGGTATTCGGGGGCATAATTTTCTGAAAACCATGCTATCCTTGGCCCTAAAGAACCCGGAAAGAGAGATAAAGGTGGTAAATGATCAGTTCGGGTCCCCCACCTGGTCCTTTCGGCTGGCCCTGCAAATTGAAAAGCTGATGGATGTGGAGGGCCGGGGAACCTACCATGCGACATCCCAGGGGTATTGTACCTGGTACGAACTGGCCACCCATTTCCTTGACAAGATGGATGTCCCCCATTGTTTTGTTCCCTGTACCACAGAGGAGTATCCCACGCCGGCATCAAGGCCCATAAATTCAATCCTCGAGAATCACCGTCTAAAGAAGGCGGGTGTTGATCTGATGGAGGAATGGAGAAATGATCTGGAGCAATTTGTCTCCATGTTTGAAGAGAAGCTTGTAAACGAGGTTGGGCCTGGTTTCTGACCAATAGGAGATAAGGCGATGAAGAATATGTTAGTGACAGGGGGGTGCGGTTTTATTGGAAGCAATTTTGTCAGGTACCTCCTGGAAGAATCTGAGTTCAAAGGTCGTGTGGTCAATGTGGACTGCCTTACCTATGCGGGGAACCCGGATAATTTAAGAGATATTGAAGAGGGTCTTCCCGACCGATATGTCTTTATAAAAGCAGACATTTGCGATCGGGAGAGAATGGAATCCATTTTTTCCGACAACAAGATAGATTCCGTCTGTCATTTTGCTGCCGAATCCCATGTGGACAGGTCCATCGTGAGCCCCGACGCCTTTATCCAGACCAATATCGTTGGCACCTTTAACCTGTTGGAACTGGCAAGAGGACATAAAGACCGGTTGGACCTTTTTCATCACATCAGCACGGACGAGGTGTTTGGCAGCCTGGGGAAGGATGGGTATTTTACGGAAGAGACGGCCTACAGGCCCAACAGCCCCTATTCTGCGTCAAAGGCTTCTTCAGATCATCTGGTAAGGGCCTATCACAAGACCTACGGTCTGCCTGTTACAATCTCCAATTGCTCAAATAACTACGGTCCCTATCAGTTTCCCGAAAAATTGCTCCCCCTCATGATTCTCAATGCCCTGGAGGGGAAAGCCCTCCCTGTTTACGGGGATGGCCTGAATGTAAGAGATTGGCTGTACGTGAGGGATCACTGCACGGCCATATGGAGCATAATGAGGAGTGGCGAAAGGGGCGACACGTACAACATCGGCGGGAACACTGAGATGGAAAACATCAAGATCGTCGAGATGGTTTGCGATATGCTGGACGAACTCCCGGTGCCCAAACTGGATCACCCGCGGAGGGAACTGATAACATTTGTCAAAGACCGCCCCGGTCATGACCGGCGGTACGCCATCGACTTTACCAAATTGGCACAAAAACTCGGCTGGACCCCCGAGGAATCCCTTGAATCCGGGATTCGTAAGACCATCCAGTGGTATCTCGACAACCAGGAATGGGTTGACCGCGTCAGGAGCGGAGAATACCAGTCGTGGATTAAGGAACAGTATGGGTGAATTGATTGACGATTGGTATCACTTTAGCTCTTTGAAACTCATGATCCCATTTTGGGCCTCATGGTACTTACCCCCATAGTGGCCCAAGGTTGTTTCAAAGTGCTAAGTGTTACGAAGATTGATGAATTAGTGATGCAGGAGTGTTCATTATGAAGGGAATAGTGCTTGCAGGTGGTTCAGGGACCCGCCTCTATCCCATTACCCGGGTCGTGAGCAAACAGTTGATGCCGGTTTATGACAAGCCGATGATCTATTACCCCTTGTCGGTGCTTATGCTGGCTGGAATCCGGGAAATACTTATCATATCCACACCTGAGGATCTGCCAAGATTCAGGCAACTCCTGGGTGATGGGTCTCAGTTCGGGGTTTCTTTATCCTATGCTGAACAGCCTCGTCCGGAAGGGCTGGCCCAGGCCTTTATCATTGGCAAGCGGTTCATTGGCGGAGACCCTGTTGCCCTGGTCTTGGGGGACAATATATTCCACGGTCACGGACTCCCGCAGATTTTTGAAAAGTGCGCGGGACTTGAGGAGGGGGGCATCATCTTTGGTTATCTCGTCAGAAACCCTGAAAGGTACGGGGTGGTGGAGTTTGACCGGGAGGGGCTGGTCACCGGTATTGAAGAGAAACCTGAAAGGCCCAGATCGAAATATGCGGTTCCGGGGCTCTACTTTTATGACAACGAGGTGGTGTCCATCGCGGAAAACCTCAAACCGTCTCCCCGGGGAGAACTTGAGATCACGGATGTCAATCTGGCGTATCTACGGCAGGGACGGCTCCGGGTTGAGCTTTTTGGGCGGGGTTTTGCCTGGCTCGATACCGGAACCCATGAGTCCCTTCAGCAGGCAAGCAGTTTTGTACAAGCCATACAGGAACGGCAGGGCCTCAAGATCGCGTGTATTGAAGAAATTGCCTTTCGGAAGGGCTATATCGATCGGAGACAGCTCAAAAGACTCGCCCAGGATATGCTCAAGAACGAGTACGGTCAGTATCTGATGGAGATCATCTCAGAAAGAGAGGATGGAAACGATGACACTGAAATTTACTGAAAAGTCTCTGCCGGGTGTCCTGTTGATTGAGCCGATGGTATTTGAAGATGATCGGGGTTTCTTTATGGAGACCTACC
>JABMQV010000025.1 GCA_013203065.1 Desulfobacteraceae bacterium
CAAAGAAGAAATCGCCAGGGAAATGGGGGCCACGCACTTTATCAACAGCACTGAGGAAGACCCGGTGCCAATTGTTCGAGGACTCACCGGCGAGAAAGGCGCACATTATGTCTTTGAGGTTATCGGAGATGTGGGCGCTTATTTGCAGGCCTTCTTCACCATACGTAATGGGGGTAAATTGATGGCTGTCGGCATACCATCCATAGAGGATATGGCCACTTTCCCCATGTTCATGGTGCCTTTTCAGGCCAATACAATCCAGGGAGTCTTGTACGGCAGTTTGCGTCACCAAGTGGACATACCCATCCTGGCTAATAAGGCCCTCAAAGGGGAACTCAAAGTGGACAAGCTGATATCAAGGCATTTCAAGTTAGAGGAGATCAACGAAGCCATGCAGGCGATGGATAAGCGTGAGATCATTGGTCGCTGGGTGTGTGATCTCTGACCCATGAACTCTCCACACCGGTTCCGGATTGACCGTGGCCGTGCTGAAGCCTGGAAAACAGGGAGTGGGCGGGCTTGTATGGTCTACCCCAACTCCTGACTTAACAGATAGGCAGGTCTTCTATGCCTGAATGAGGAGGTCAAATCATGCTTTATGGTTTCATTGGAAAGCTGTTGAGGGTCAATCTTTCAGAGGGGAAAATCTCCGAAGAAGATGTCCGTGAAGAGTGGGCTGAGCAATTTATTGGAGGAGCAGGGCTTGCAACCAGGTATCTCTATGATGAGATACCAAAAGGGGCCGATCCGCTTGGTCCGGAAAACCGGCTTATATTTATGACGGGACCGCTCACCGGAACCGCCTCTGCGAGTGCCAGCCGGTATTCTGTGGTAGCAAAATCCCCATTGACCGGGATCTGGGGCCACGGGAACTCGGGTGGTAGTTTCGGACCGAACCTGAAAAGAAGTGGTTATGATGGCATTATATTTGAGGGAATTTCACCCGACCCGGTCTATCTGAAGATTATAGATGGCAAGGCGGAACTATGCGAGGCAACTCACCTGTGGGGCAAGACCGTCCCAGAGAGTGAGGATTTGATACAGGCGGCATTAAACGAAAAAGTGACCATCGCCTCCATTGGTCCGGGGGGTGAGAACCTGGTCAGATATGCTGCCATCATGAATAACAAACATCGTGCGGCAGGCCGATGCGGTCTGGGGGCCGTCATGGGTTCAAAACGCCTGAAGGCTATCGCCTGTGCCGGAAAAGCGTCCATCAGCCTTGCAAACCAGGAAGCGTTCAGAGAAACTGCAAAGCGGCAGATGGAATTGCTGAATGAATCCATGCTCAAGATTGGCTTTGAGGCCTTTGGAACCAACATGGTCTCTGACATGGTAAACGCCAAAGGCGGATACCCTACCCGCAACTGGCAGGAGGGCGTATTTGAGGAGATCGAAGAGGTAAACGGACAGGGATTGACGGACAAGGTGTTTGTTGAAGGTGTGAACTGTTTTGCCTGTCCTATCGCCTGCGGTCGCGGGACTGAAATCAAAGAGGGTCCGTGGAAAGGGCATAAAGGTGAAGGCCCGGAGTATGAATCGGCAAATACCCTTGGGGCCATGAGCGGTGTGTCCGATATGAATGCCATCACCATGGCCAATTACCTCTGTAATGAATACGGCCTGGATACCATCAGCGCGGGTTCCACGATTGCTTTTGCCATGGAATGTTATGAAAAGGGGATCCTCACAAAGGAGTCGACCGACGGGCTTGAAATCAAGTTCGGAGACGGGGCGCTCGTGGTGGATCTCATTGAAAAAATAGGTAAGAGAGAGGGTGTCGGCGACTTGCTGGCAGAAGGGACAAAGGCCATGTCAGAAAAACTGGGGCAGGGCTCCGAACACTTTGCCATGCATGTCAAAGGCCTTGAACTCCCGGCCTATGACCCGAGGGCCGCCAAGATAACCGGGTTGGGATATGTGACAGCCAATCGCGGCGGGGATCACATTACGGGTTATGTTCAGGGACCCACCTTTATCGATGTGCCTTTCCTCCTGATCGATGAAAGCCAGATATGTGATCCTTTTGTGGCCAATCCTGAAGAGGCCAAGGTGCTTGTTGATCTTGAAAACGCCCTGACCATGTTCGACGCCATGGGAGGCTGCAAGTTTATGGGGTTGCTTTTAACGGCGCAGGACTATCTGGATCTTCTAAACAATGCCACCGGCTGGAAACTGGAAGTGGATGACTTCAGAAAAAGTGGTGAGCGCATCTATAATCTCATGCGGGTGTTTTGTGTCAGAGAAGGAATTACCAGGGAGAAAGATACCTTGCCCGGGCGTTTGATGGAGGATCCGTTACCGGAGGGGCCTGCCCAGGGTATGGTGATTGAGAAAGAGACCCTTGAAATGCTCAAAGACGCCTACTACGAATTCCGTGGGTGGGACAAGGAGAGCGGCATACCGTCGGCAGAGAAGTTGGGAGAACTGGGCCTGGACGAACTGTAATGGATTGATGCCCCGGTGAAATAGAAAGGAAAAGGCCCCAGTTAAATGGTTTGCAAATTGAACGGGGTAAACATTTCACGGGGTAAAATTGATGATTGTCGATTTCAGATTGTTGGAGCGCAGCGAAAATCCCGATTTATCGGGGATTAATCAAAAAGTGAAGAATAAGGAGCAAGAGATTCGAGATTTGTCTTCGGAGTAATCAAATGAGTTATTTGGATAAACCGTGGTTAAAGAGTTACAAATTGGGGCCGTACAAACTTGCGGAGAGTCTCGCCCCGTACCCAAAAGTACCCGTGTTTAAGGCCCTTGACGATGCGGCTGAGAAATACCCCGGACAAACGGCCATCCTTTTTCTGGAAAGGAAGATCAATTACAGGAATTTGAAAACTCAGGCCGATAAACTTGCGGCGGCCCTGGCCGGGCTCGGCGTGAAAAGGGGTGATCGCGTATGCGTGTTTCTTCCAAACTGTATGGAGTTTATCGTCAGCGACTGGGCCATTTTGAAGGCAGGTGCCGTTGTTGTACCCACCAGTATTCTGCGCACCGATGAAGGGCTTGTCCATGAAGCGGGGAGTTCCAACAGCAGGGTCATTATCTGCAGGGAAGAGCATCTGGACCGCGTGTTGGGGGTAAAGGAGAGTTGCGATTTTGAACATATTATCGTCACTTCCACCGAAGGTTACGATTTAAAGGAGGTGTCCGCGACGCTTCCCAAAGGGGTTTATGAATTCAGGAAGCTTTTGGAGGAAAATGACCCAACGCCTCCTCAGGTTGAGATGGACCCCATGGAGGATTTATGCGAACTCGCCTTTACGGGAGGCGCCACGGGGGTCCCGAAGGGAGTCATGATAACGCATTTCAATCGTTATAGCTGTATCCTGATGGGCTTTCCCTGGATGATGAAGCCGCTTTTGCGAGGAATTGTCGGGAAGGCATCGGTCTTTCTTTCCATTCCCCTGTTTCATGCCTATGCCCATTATATCGGACAGGCGGCTGCTTATTTGGGCCTGCGGATTATCTTGATGCCTGATGCGCGAGATACGGAGATGCTCGTGAAGTACATCCAAAAATACCGCCCTTTTATGATCCCCACGGTGCCGACCCAATTGATGCGGATTGCCCAGGCCAAGGTGGGTAAGATGAACGTGATTCCCATGAGCGGGGCAGCACCCCTTCCTTTGGAGGTCGCCGAGGCCATCAAAAAAGAATTTGGTATACCGGTGTCAGAAGGCTACGGCCTAACCGAGACAGGCCCGTTGAGCCATTTTAATTTATCAGGTTTCTCCAAAGTTACCGGTTTTATGCCAAAGGAAAAGAACGGTCTGGGTATGCCCGCCCCGGATACGGAATGCAAGCTGGTGGATCCGGAAACGGGGGAGGAGGTTCCTTTTGGCGAAGACGGAGAAATCGTTGTGAGAGGTCCGCAGATCATGAAGGGATATTGGCCCGAACCGGGTTCGGGCCTGACGGAGGATGGCTGGCTTCACACCGGAGACATCGCATTTATGGACGAGGACGGTTATTTTCATATGACCGACAGGACCAAGGATATGGTGAACGTCTCGGGTATGAAAGTTTATACTACCACCGTTGACGAAATCCTGTATAGACATCCCGCAGTCCTTATGGCAGCCGCCTTTGGCGTACCCGATCCAAAGATGCCCGGCAGCGAACGGGTAATGGCATCAATTCAGTTAAAGGAAGGCTATGGAGGCAAGGTGACAGCAGAAGAGATCCGGGATTTCTGCAGGGAACACCTTGCTCCTTATGCGGTTCCGAAGTATGTGGAATTCAGGGACGACATGCCCTTGACGGTCACTGAGAAGGTATTTAAGAAGGCGTTGCGAGAGGAGGCAATGAAGAAAATGAAAGAAGGAGGGGGGTAAGGATTTGTGATTTGCGATTTGCGAATGTCGATTTGCGATTGACGATGGGGCGGAGTAAGGATTTGCGATTTGCGATTGCCGATTTTCGATTGTTGATAGGGCGGATCAGGGCTTGTGGGAAAGGGTTCTTGGGAATTTCACGGGGTAAAGGTTGAGGGATTGCGTATCGGGACTAATCAATTTATGAAGGAGGTATGAGAGATGACGACATATATTTATCCCAGCGCGGAATGGCTTGAGGAAAGTACGAAACGGTACGGATCGGAATTTGAAGATAAATTAAAGAAATTATCAGGGTACTATGCCTATCGAATTAGGGCTAACCCGGAGTGGGGACTGGAAAAAGATCTCATGATGTGCGCGGTTCTTGATGCCGGGAAATTGGTCAAACTGGAACATTGCACGGAAGAGGAAGCCAAGAATGATGCGGATTTTATCATGGCGGCAGAGGCCAACACCTGGAAAAGGATCCTTCGCAAGCTGGACAAGTTCGTGGGCGCCTTTATGGGAC
>JABMQV010000212.1 GCA_013203065.1 Desulfobacteraceae bacterium
TCCTTGGTAAGTGGAATACCCATGAAAATCCCTGATATTCCAGTCAACTGCGGCCAGACAATAGATGTCCTTTGAGATCTCGATCGGTTTCATCTCCTACCTCCCCGAAATTTTCAGATTGGGATTAAAACTCCTACATTGTGGTATAAAAGGTAACCCTTCTACATACGAAAAATCATCGGATTGGTCAAGCATTTTTTAATCTTGCCAGGGCCTCAGTGGCAAGATTCATCACAGGGAGGACGCCGAGCTTGCGATCCCGGTAGATTTCCACTGCCGAGGGATCGCCCAAAAGGCCTTCAATCCCCAAATATGCCTCCTGTGCGCCCAGCAGCCCAAGGGCCCATGCCGTAAGCCCCCTCAGCGCGGCATCGGGACTTTTCAGGAATGGCAGGAGGTGTGGGATCGAATCATCCACCAGATGGGAGTCAACCTGGGCAACACGACCGATCCCCCAAACGGCTCCGCGTTGGAGCGGTTCATATTCAAGGAAGTTCCCATCCTCTCTCACGTAAGATACAAGCACCTCGGCGAACTCCCCGGCAAGACCCGCGTGACAGGCAATGATCTCCCCCATGGCCTCTGGGCAGCCCCATCCGATGCCCCCGGACTCATCATTTAACTGCCACATGAGACGCCGCATAACGACCCGTGCGTCCTCCCTGTCATGGTCTGCAAGGTTTGCCACCACAACACCGATGGCTGTTACCGAGGCCCACTTAATTTTTGGGTCGGTGGTTACAAGAAAAGACAATAACGGGTTGATTATCTGACGAGCCGGCATCTGACAAAGGGAATCCAATGCCCGGTCCAGATCCCCTGAACCAAGAAGTTCCAGGACCTTTCTTTTGCGTTGACGGCTACTCATTCGCTGGGGTGACACATGACCTCTATTCGGTCAAAGCAGAAGGAGCGGATTTGTTCCTGTGCAAGCCTTTCTGCCGATATTTTCCCCTTGTGAGTTCTAGCCACATTGGGTAATTAAAGATATGGAGATTTTGTTTATTTTCCCAATCCAATCGCCATTTGCCAGGATTCTTGAGGGATCTTCTTTGAATTCTATCAGACTCCCATTTAAATGCATAGGGATGATTTCACACGCGGGCCACGAATGAAGATCAATTGCCATTGCCACATCTTTAGCCTGGATTGTGTCCCGCTGGATTTCCGCAAGCGGTTTCTCCTGGATCTCAAGAATCCTGTCCACAGTCTTGTTCATGGCCTTGTCAGGAAAATCCTGCCGGATAATTCCCTGCTTGATGATTGGTTTGAACTTGTGGAAATGTCCATTTTTGAAATCGCGCACAGGCTGGCCGAGGAAATGGATGAAGCCGGCATAGAGATGGCCACCCCCCTGATGATGGACATGGCCTTTTGCAAAGAATTTGGCGGCGCCACAAAGGGCTTTGAGGCACAGATGGACGAGACCCAATCGGCTGTGGAGGCCGTAAACAGGAAATACAACCGTACCCGGATGCTTCCTTTTGTCGCGGCCGATCCCAATAGACAAAACGTGGTGGAGTTGGTAATAGAGGCATTGAACAGCAGGGGGTTTAAAGGAGTCAAGCTCTATCCTGTTATGGGGTTTGCCCCGGACGACAAAAGACTTTACCCCATATATGAGTACTGTGAGGGGAATCAAACCCCCATCACCGCCCACTGTGAAAACGGGGGCATCCCCGGGCTTGGGGAGTATTACCATCTGGCGGATCCCAAGTACTGGGGCCCGGTTTTGAGAGACTTCCCATCACTCACGTTGAATCTGGCCCACAATGACAGGACAGGTTCTGACTGGCAGCCCGAAATTGCCGGACTGATCATCAAGTATCCCCATGTCTATACGGACATTTCCTATGATACGGAAATGCTTTACACCCCCGGGGCCTATTTTAAGGATATAAAACGCATGCTCAGGACGCCCAAGATTCAGGATAGGCTCTTGTATGGCACGGACTGGTACATGGGCAGATGTCTCTGGACCGAAAAGTCCTATTTGAAGTGGTTCACGGCGTATTCAAAAAAGATCTTCTGGTGCCAGGTGGAATTTACAGACCAAGAGATAAAGAGATTGACGGAAGATAACCCCAGGAGTTTTCTGGGACTGGATTCTGCGTAAAGACAGGGGGCGTTTGAGACGATGGATATTGTCGAACATATTTCATCTATTCCTCTCTTTAAAGGTCTTCCCAAGGCCGAACTCGAGGATCTTTCCATGATCGTAGAGGATCAGCAGGTCGGGAGGGGGGAGATTGTTTTCTCCGAGGGGGACGAAGGGACAGGGTTTTATGTGATCATTTCAGGAAAGGTAAAGATATTCAAGGTCTCATGGGAAGGGAAGGAACAGACCCTGCACATCTTTGGCCCTGGAGAACCCTTTGGAGAGGTTCCGGTCTTTGGGGGGCAGCAGTTTCCCGCAAACGCGGAGGCCCTGGAGAAGGGCCGGATCTTCTTTTTCCCGAGAGAGGACTTTAGTGGGTTGATCAAGAAAAATCCCGACCTTGCCTTGAACCTTCTGGCAGTCTTATCCAAGAGGCTCAGGAGGTTTACATCCCTCATCGAAGGCCTCTCCCTGAAGGAGGTTCCGGGGCGTCTGGCTGCATACCTTCTTTCCCTCAGCGAATCGAGGGAGGGGTCAATGGAACTTGAACTCGAATTCTCCAAGGGCCAGTTGGCCAGCATCCTGGGGACCATTCCCGAGACCTTGTCACGCATCTTGGGCAGAATGAGCAGCAAGGGGTTGATCGAATCCCATGGCCCCCGGATCAGGCTCTTGGATCTCCAGGGGCTGCAGGAGCTTTCCGAGGGCGAAACAAAACTTTAAAGAGGAAAGGAGCGCAAAATGGATCTGACTGAAATCTACGAAACGGGAAAGAAGGCCCTCAAAGAACGTGATATTGGTTTCTTGCTTGATGGCGTGGAGACAGAGTTCGTCATGCGGAACA
>JABMQV010000213.1 GCA_013203065.1 Desulfobacteraceae bacterium
AAAAAAACAAAGTATGAGCATGTGGCATTGGATGACAAAGGGGTACCTATCATAGTGGGTACAAACATGAAGGTAATCGAGATTGTCCTGGAAAAAACCGCCTACGGGTGGAGCCCTGAAGAACTGTACTTTCAACACCCTCATCTTACGCTTGGCCAGATATACTCTGCATTAGCTTACTACTGGGATCATCAAGATAAACTTGATAGGGATATTGAAAGAAGGCTTGCTTTTGTGAATCAGGCCCGGAAAATCGCAGGACAAACACCTCTTGCTGCCCGGTTGAAATCCAAAGGATTGGTCTGATTGTGATTGCGCTCTATATGGACCATATGTGCCACGAACCATAACCGTGGGTCTGCGTTTGTGTGGCGTAGATGTCATTACAGCCTATGAAGATGGTGCCGACGATATGGCTGACTCGGCATTACTAAATCGAGCGACTGAATTGGGTCGAGTGCTTTTCACACACGATGACGATCTCCTCGCTGAGACAAACAAACGACAACAAGAAGACATTCCTTTTGACGGGGTGATTTATGTCCACCAAATGGGGACGACTATCGGCGCTTGCATCAGCAATCTGGAACTCATTTCAAATGCTGGCGAACCTGAAGACCTGCTGAATCGAGTTCAATTTCTGCCGCTTTAAAATACATCCATATCCTCATCAACCTGCTAACTGTCAAATATTTCCGTAAAATAGTATCCGAAAACGTAGCTTCAAATCTCATTTTTTTGATGGAAATTGAAAAAGATACAAAAGTGAAGGTTCCATATCGCCCTGACTTGGGTACTGGTTCCGTGCTCCAGGTGGCTTCAATCCGGGTAGATTGAGTGAACCTGAGATATCCGATTCCAAATCTCAATGTGTGGTGTTGTCAGATTGGCTCTTGACTTCGGCTTTGAGGCTGTTTGGTCAAATATGGGTTACTGCAAATAATATCACTTGTTGGGAGGCGAAAAGGGGAGGGCGCCCGGCAATATTCAATTTTCAAATATCAATCTTCAATTTTTTTGAGGACTCCCAAGGTCCCGGTCATGGGAAGTTCCCGGTAAAGGCCCGATTCAAGCGCCAGTCCATATACCTGATAGGGGGCTTGGCCGCCCTTTTTGGGGTCATCAAAGATATCGTGGATAAGGAGATAGCCGCCCGGGATAAGGTGTTTTGCCCAGCATCTGTAATCGTCGCGGGCGGATTCATATGAGTGGCCGCCGTCTATGAAGACGAGGCTGAGGGGCGTTGACCACAATCGGGCTACCACGTTGGAACGACTGACAATGGGGACAATTGTATTGAATAAACTTGTTTTTTCAATAGTTTTCCGAAATTCTTTAAAGGTATCCACAAGGCCAGAGTCCTTATCAAACAGGTCAGGGTCAAAGTATTCCTCACCGGGTTGTTGTTCCTCGGAGCCCCTGTGATGGTCGATGGAAAAGAGTATGCCGCTGTTTTCCCGACAGGCCGTCCCAAGGTAAATGGTGGATTTGCCGCAATAGCTCCCTATTTCGAGGCAGGGGCCAAGGCGACTGGCCTCCAGCGCGGTTTCGTAAAGGCGCATCCCTTCCTCTTCATCCAGAAACCCCTTTATCTCGTCAATCAAATCTTTGTCCGGCAACATCTTGAATCCATCCCTTTAAGGCCGTCATTAACGGTTGAACATAAGAAAAAGAGGGGGGCGTGTCAATGAGACGTCTTTTCCTTCTCGTCTTCTATAAATTTGTAACCTCTGCAATTTCTTGACAGAGCGCGTGATCAAAAGTAGGTTTTTGTTAATATACCATCACTCCATTAGTCTGCTATTCCTAAATAAGAGTATGTGGTTGGAAGGGTAGGGCCATGCTGGTTGATCTTGAGGGTCAGATCGAGAGGATCACTTACACAAACGAAGAAAATGGTTACACCATTGCCAAGATAAAGGTCTTTGGGCAGGGTGATCTGGTGACCGTTGTGGGGAACCTGATGGCCCCCATGCCGGGTGAGGTGGTCAAGCTAAGGGGTGAGTGGTCAAACCATCCCAAATATGGGCAACAATTCAAGATAGTTCAATATGAGACATCGGTTCCGGCCACTGTGTACGGCATCCAGAAATACCTGGGTTCCGGCCTGATAAGGGGGATAGGGCCGGTAATGGCCAAACGGATTGTAAAAAAATTCGGCAAACAGACCCTGGACATCATCGAAAACAGGATTGAAAGACTGGCCCTGGTGGGTGGCATCGGGAAAAAACGGATAGGGATGATCCGGAAGGCCTGGGAGGAACAGAAAGAGGTCAGGGAGGTGATGCTCTTTCTCCAGGCCCATGAAGTGAGTTCAGGTTATGCCACAAAGATATTCAAGCGGTACGGGGATCGATCAATCCAGGTGGTTAAAGGAAATCCATATCGCCTGGCGACCGATATCTTTGGGATCGGTTTTCTGACCGCCGATCGTATTGCACAGAAACTGGGTTTTGACAAGGATTCCCCCCTGAGGGCAGAGGCAGGTATTCTCTATGTCCTGAATCAACTGGCAGATGAGGGGAATGTCTATTTCCCTTATGAATCCTTGGTCAAGAAGTGTGAGGAAGTGCTTGAAGTGGATCCTGAGGTCATTTCCAGGGCTCTGGCCACCCTGGTCTTTGAAAAACGGGTCGTTGCTGAGGACTTGAACAGCGGGGCAGGGGAGTACCGGGAAAACAACAAGGGAATCTATCTTGCCCGTTTCCA
>JABMQV010000214.1 GCA_013203065.1 Desulfobacteraceae bacterium
GCCCGGAAATGAAGCTGCCTGTTTCCTGAAGGTGTTTTCTTGGATTTATTGAACTGAGTCCAGGAAAGGCAAAATGGAAGACAGGTAAACAGGGAAATCATAAGGAGGTGACTATATTCCGAGATACTGGGCCTTCACCTCTTCGTTTTCCCAGAGTTCTTTTGGGGTTGATGAATGAACAACCATTCCTTTGCCAAGGACATGGACGTAGTCGCAGACCTCAATTGCAAAGGGCAGGTTTTGTTCCACGAGCATGATGGATAACCCGTCTTCCTTAAGCTGCAGAATGGATTGACCGATGGCCTGGACCAATAGAGGTGCCAGGCCTTCACTCGGTTCATCCATGAGGAGTAATTCGGGATTTGTCATGAGGGCTCTCGCGATGGCCAACATTTGCTGTTCTCCGCCACTTAGTTGGTCACCCCTGTTGTTGCTGCGCGCTTTGAGGACAGGAAAGGTGGCGTAAATCTTCTCTTCGTCCCACAGACCGCTTTCCTGATCCCGTGCCCCCACATTAAGGTTTTCAAGCACGCTCAAAGAGGGAAATATCCGCCTCCCCTGAGGCACGAGTCCCAGGCTCATTCTTACGATCTTGTAGGAAGGCATATGGGTGATATCGACACCTTTTAGTAAGATCTGACCTTGACGAGGCGGCGTAAAGCCCACAACAGATCGTATAAGGGTTGTTTTTCCCATCCCGTTTCTGCCGAGAATACCGATGATACTTCCCTTTTCAACTTGAATGGAGATCCCCTGAAGGACGTAACTCTCTCCATAATAGGTGTGGATATCGATTATTTCCAGCATCATCGTTCGGTTCCCAAATATATCTCCTGCACGGTTCTGTTTGCCTTGATGTCCTTTTTGTTGCCCGATGCGACCAGTTTCCCTAACTGAAGGACCGTTATGTTCTCGGTCAGTTCAAAGGCCACGTCCATGTCGTGTTCGATGAGCAGGATAGTGATATCAGGGCTAAGTTTTTTCAAGATGGATGTGAATGTAAGGGTTTCGGCTCGGGATAATCCCGCTGTTGGTTCATCCAAGAGTAACAAACGGGGGTTTTCAATAAGGGCCAGGCACACCTCGATCTGGCGCTGGTCACCATAGGAGAGGTTATTGACGATGATGTCTCGTTTGTCCAACATGTCAAAGTCTTCTAAAATACTCTCTGCTTTATCATAGAGGAATTTATAGGACGAAATGGGTCGATACATGACATATTTTGTGCGTTCAAGCCCTTGCGCGGCCAAAAGGACGTTCTGGAGGACCGTGAGTTTTGGGAACAGGTTGTTGATCTGAAATGTCCTTGATAGTCCCAGGGCAATCCTCTTATGTGTGGGGAGCCGGGTCATGTCTTGTCCGAAATGGATGACCCGGCCCTCTGTGGGCGACAGATCGCCACAGATAAGATTAAAGAGGGTCGTTTTCCCGGCACCATTTGGTCCGATGATGCCATGCCTTTCCCCGGCCTTTATTTCAAGGCTCACGTGATCGACTGCCATCAGTCCGCCAAACTCCTTTGTGAGGCCCTCAAGGACCAGACAAGGCGTATCCACCCATTTCCTCCCGTGTTTATTAGTGAAGGGTTGTTTCCGCCGCACCTACTTCTTCAACGGTGGATAGTTCCTCGAATAGAGGGGTTCCTTCAAATACTGATCCACATCATAGGTCCAGAATTGGGAGACCTTCGGATAGGTCTTGATGACACTATTCTGGAGTTCTCCCCCAACCCTTTCCACCTTTCGGATGTAGATATTCTGGATGGGGTTGCCAAACTTGTCGAGTTGAATGGGACCCCGGGGGGCCTTGGTCATTTTGAGATTTTTCAAAGCGGCCAGGAACTTCTCACGGTCCTCAACATCCCCATCGATCGCCTTGGCGGCCTCAATAATCCACATCCCTCCGGTGTACGGCCCCTCGCCATAGTAGGAGGCTATTTTTCCCGCCTGAGCCTCAAAGCCCTTTCCAAACTTCTTGTTCACCGGCGTGTCTAAGGCCCCGCTGTAGTGAAGGGTGGTTATTGTGCCTATGGCCTCATCTCCCATTGAGGGAAGAACGCTTTCATCCGTGGTCGTTCCACCACCGAGAAGGAGCATCTTATCTTTTAGCCCATATTCTTTGAACTGTTTCACGAATTGCAGTGCCCCGGCACCAAAAAAGAGTCCAAAGACGGCATCAGCGTCCTTATCGATTTGCCCTAAGTAAGGTCCGTAATCCAGGGTGCCCACAGGGGTCCATAGTTTTTGTATGATTTTCCCGCCTGAATCTTCAAAGGTTCTCTGAAAGCCCCCGACGACTTCCCAACCAAAGGCATAGTCGTAGCCTATGGTAACAATCTTCTTCAGTCCGAGTTCCTTTGCCGCGTAGACCCCGAATGGATGAGAAGGCTGGCTGCTGGACCATCCTGTGCGAACGACCCACTTGGTCGGTTTCCTTTGGGTAAGGTCGTCAGAGGCCATAATGGCATAGATCGCGGGGATCTTTTTCTGGTTGGCATAGGGCATAAGGGCATAGCCCGTTGAAGCCAGAAGTCCGCCGATGAGGACATGGACACCATCTCTTTCCACCAATTTTCTTATCTTTGTCATGGCGACGGCGGGCTTGGCCTCCGTGTCCTCGGAAATCAGCTCAATCTTTCTTCCGGCAACTTGCCACCCCTGATCCTCGAGAGCCACTTTTATACCCGCGAGCATATCCTTTCCCACCTGCGCTGCATGGCCGCTTAGCGGTGCGAAGAAACCGATCTTTATCGGACCTTTGCCCTTTGCCAAAGACGATGCGGGCATTGCTGCGATGCCAATTATCAGACCTATGAAAATGGAAAACAAAAAGGCTTTTTTCATGATTTTTCCTCCTTTCGGATCTGTCGTTTAAGCATTGATTGTTGGATTTCTTCCATACACTATGTCCCCTTCTTATCCCCTCCTTTCATAAATCGTTGTACCAATTCGGCCAGGCCCCCGGGGGCGTACATGATGATCAGTATATAAATCGCTCCTATGATCAAGAGCCATCTATGGGTATAGGCGCTAATAAAATTCTTCAGAAAGACGATAAGCCCGGCCCCTACCGCGGGGCCGGCCAGTGTACCGGCTCCCCCAAGGATGACCATAAGAAATACCTCGAATGATGAGGTCAGCTCGGCATCCATGGGGCTCACAAAGCCGTTGTAATAGGCCCAAAGGATCCCCGATACCCCGCTGAAGGCCCCGGCCACCACATAGACCAGATATTTTTGCAGCCATGTATTGTAACCGAGGTTCCGCATGCGTGATGCGCTTTCCCGGACCCCCAAAAGGCTTTGCCCAAAGGGGGAACGGATGAAAACATAAAGAAGAAGGAATGATATGAGAAAAACGAGGAGGACGGCGTAATAGAAAACGATCGGATCATCCAGGGAAACGGGAATCCCCAGTTCGGGTCTGGGAATTCCGGCAATGCCGTTATCACCTCCGGTCATGGTGACCCACCTGAAGGCAAGCCCCCAGATGACCATCCCAAGGGCGAGTGTGATCATGAGGAAATAGACGCCTACTGTATGTGCCACCAACAGACCGAATATGGCACCTATGACAATTGCTGCAAGGAGGGCACTACCGACGCAACCCAGGAAACCAACTTGATATCGAGTGCTCAGTATGGCGACCACATAGGCTGACGCACCAAAAAAGGCGCAATGACCAAAGGAGGGAAGGCCGGTGTGCCCCATTAGGATATCAAGGCTCATGGCCAGCACCCCAAATATAAGCATTTGGGTGAGAATGGTTAACCAATAGGATGGGAGAAGTGGGGGGAGGATTACCAAAAGGAAAAATGATGCTACAATCCCTGCTATCTTCAGCCTGAACCCAGTGATTGCCCCCATATATCAAATTCCCCTAATTTGTTTTTATGCCGAAAAGGCCTGTTGGTCTAATGGCGAGTATGATGGCCATGGGAAGAAAGAGAGTGAAATAGGAAAAATCCGGGAGCAAGGCTTTCCCAAAGTTGTCGACCAACCCCACCAGGATACTCCCAACCGCTGCTCCTTTCAGGCTCCCCATGCCCCCTACGATCACCACAAGAAAAGCTATCGGTAAGACCTCAAAATCGGCTCCGGCATAGACACCAAAAAAAGGGGCGGCAACGACACCGCCAATGGCAGCCAGAAGAGCCCCAAGACCAAACATGAGGGCTGAAACCAGAGGAACATTGATACCGACACCTGTGGCCATCTCCTTGTCGTCCACCGTTGCCCGAAGCTGCGCCCCGAAGGAGGTCTTTTCATTGAACAGCCATAGCGCAATGGCGACCACGATCGAGAGCAGGATCACAAATAATCGATAAATAGGGAATACGACTTCGCCTAAGTGCATAGAGCCTTGAAGGAAGACCGGGGCGGGAAAGGAAAGCGGATCTCCTCCCCAGATCAAGAGCGCCAGGTCCCGGAAAATGAGAGCAAACCCCATGGTCATCAGAACCTGGGGGAAATGCTCCACATAGGTTCGCAGGAAGAACCGCTGCATCGCAATACCTATAATGCCTATGGAGATGCCACCGCCAAGGAGGGCCAGAAAATAGCTTCCCGTCACGTTGTAAACGGTCAGGCCAATATATCCACCCAGCATATAGTAGGAACCGTGGGCGACGTTTACAATGTTCATCACCCCGAAAATCAGGGAAAGTCCGCTTGTCAGGAGAAAAAGGATAGCTGCAAAGGAAATGCCGCTGAGGGTTTGAACAATAAAAAAATCCATCACTCATCCTCTTTTGGCTTGGGAAATCTTGCCCAGGACCGTTGCATCAGGAAGGCGATATGCGCCTATGGGCTTTTGATACCTAATCTGAAAATAATCTCTATATGTTAACCCCTTCTATGTCAAGAGACCATTTGAGATTTGTTATCTGAGGGTCTATGAACAGCTCAAGGACTGTCGTTAACTCCTTTTTATGCTCTTTTTTCGGCCATATACTACCTTGTCGGCCCAGACGAGCATCTTTCTGACAATCGTGGGGGAGTGGACAGCCATCCAGCGAACCAGGTTGTGATGGGGGGCCAGTGGCTTGTTCCAGGGGCAGACCGCGATGCATCGGCCGCCGCAGCTGAGCCATTTTTTTTTGTCCGCCGCCCAGAAGGTTAGGCAGCGGTCAGCCCGAACGTACCATTTCCTGAAACCAGGGTTGTTGAATAGTTGACTGGGAGGCGCCTCTGTGGGTGGTCCGAAGGGAATGGCATTGGCGGGACAATAGGTTGCGCAGCTCTCGCAGGCCATGCAGAACTCGTGTACGCCAAAGGAGATCGGCTTGTCTGCCGTTAGCGGCAAATCAGTTGTAACCGCCTTTAAGCGCATATTGATTCCGAACTCGGGAGACAGGACACGGCCGTTACGCGCGAACTCCCCGAGGCCGGCGTCTAACGCGATGGGCACCATCAGCATCTCCGGGTTCCAATGAAGCGTTTCACGATACATTGCGTCATATCCCAACCCGCGAATGAAATCGGCCAGTTGGGTCGTAATGAATTTGAGCCGTGAGTACACGTCACCCACAGATACCCAAGAAAAGTGAGAAGGGGCTGTTTCGTTGAGGCAGCGTAAATGATGAACAGCAACAACAATGACGTATTTGTGTGGGATATCAATATCCCTGTACACCCACCTTTGGTCCAATTTGCTAATACGTACCAAACCGGCCCCAAACAATAGGGCCGCCTTTTTAATCAGTTGCGTTATCCTTGCCTTGTCGCTGATTTCTATCCGGCCCTCGGGAGGTGTAACCGGCAGGGGGACAGGAAGGTACTCTCTGCACAATCGCCAAGCCGCTGATCCCAGACTCTGACCAATGCGATCTCCGGGTTCCAGCTCGCTATAGGGTAGAGGGTCTGTCCAGGTATCATGTCCGGTACGGGCCCTAAATTGCGTGCGATACTCTTCCCCAAAAGGGTTATTCGGGTCCAGGGCCATGAACGCACTCTTCCGACGGTCAAACCGCTCTATGGGTGCTATGATGTACCTTTCGTAAGTTGGACGTTCTACTTCCTTGACCCCGAGAAGTCTGCGCAGCCTCTCTTGGGCACGCAATTTCTTCTCATAGGGGAGAAGGGCCCTCTCCAGGCTGTTCAGATCCTTAATAATGGGTCTCTCCTTTCCCTCAACAGGATGCCTTTTTCACAGAAAAATGAGAAGAGTTATCCAAAAAATGCGGTGAGTAGTACTCAAGCTATCGGTAAGTCCGCGTGTTTGTCAAGGTGAAGGGCTACGCATCGGCCATCAATTGACAAAAGGGCTTAGAGAGGATAGAAACCTATCTCGATGTTCCAAACTTATTATGGAGCAGGAGAATGAATTATGAGTTTATCCGAAGAAATCAGGGAAACGATCTGCTTTTGGCAAAGGAGGCGCTCGTGAAAGGGGTATCTGGGAGGCTGCTCGAAATTGATCTGAGCAAAGGGAAAACAGAAGACCGTGCCATCTCCGAGGAGATGTTTGAAAAGTATCTGGGTGGGAGAGGCCTGGGGGCACGGTTGTTGTTTGATATGCTTCCTGCCAAAACCGCCCCGCTTTCCCCCGAAAACCCACTCTTTTTTCTGACTGGCCCCCTCACTGGAACAAAGGTCCCTGGCTCATCGAAATTTGTAGTCATCACCAAGTCCCCCCTTACTGGAGCCTGGTGTGACAGCTACTCGAGCGGAAAGTTGCCGATTGAACTCAAGAAATTGGGTTATGACGGAATGATCATACGCGGAAAATCCAACCATCCCTGCTACCTGAAGATCGATAACAGCGGTGTTCGCATAAAAGGGGCCGTCGCGATCTGGGGAAAGGACAGCTTTGAAACAGACGAGATCCTGAAAGAAACCGAGGGGGATCCCTCTGCAGGCATCACCTCTATCGGACCGGCCGGTGAAAGGCTGTGTAGATTTGCCTGCATTAATAGTGAGCTTTATCGTCAGGCCGCAAGGGGAGGTGTCGGGGCGGTCATGGGGTCAAAAAATCTAAAGGCAATTGTAACCAAGGGCAAAGGACGAGTTCACCAGCATGATCGTAAAAAGCTCGTAGCCCTGAATCAAAGAAACTATCAGCGATCCCGAAAAAGCGAGGTTGCCAAGGCGAGGATGAAATATGGGACTCCTCTGACGCTCAACGTTACCCACGCTGGTGGGATGTTGCCGACAAAGAATTTCCAATTTGGGACATGGGAAAAGGCCCTAAGGAAAATTGACGCTGAAGGAGTATACAAGAGCAGGATATCCCGCAAGGCATGTATTTCGTGCTTTACGCCTTGTAGCACGATTACCCGGGCCTCCGATGGTAAATACCAAGGCAGCACGGTCGAAGGACCGGAGTATGAGACGCTCTCCATGTTGGGGTCCAACTTGTTGATTGACTCCTTGCCTGAGATTATTCAGGCGAATTTGCTTTGTGACAAATTGGGGTTGGATACCATATCTGCGGGAAATGTGATCGGTTTTACGATGGAGTGTTTTGAAAACGGATTGATTTCGCCAACGCAGATGGGAGGTTTGGATGTTCGCTTCGGAGACGGCGAGGCGAGTCTCGCTGCAATTGAAATGATCGCCATGAGAAGAGGCTTCGGTGACATTCTCGCTGAAGGGGTCAGGAAAACTGCCGAGCATATTGGAGGAGGCTCAGATCGGTTCGCCATGCACGTAAAAGGGATGGAGTTTCCCGGATACGACCCCAGAGGCGCCTTTGGATCGGCCCTCTCTTATGCAGTTAGCCCGAGGGGTGCATGCCATCGCAGGGCTTGGCCTCCCGCAAAGGAAATATTAGGGGAATATCCGCCATATACTGCGGAGGGAAAGGCGGAAATGGTCAAGGAGCTGTACGATGAAAATTGTGTTTTGCATTCACTCTTGGTATGCGATTTCCAGTCAAAATTCATTCCTTTATCCCTGGAGGATTATGGACAGTATTTTCAGGCCGTGACAGGAGAAGAGATATCGAAGAATGACTTTCTTTCCATTGCAGAAAGGATTGAGACGTTAATCAGGATGTTCAATATCAGAGAGGGGCTCGCAAGAAAAGATGATACGTTACCCCATAGAACCCTGTATGAGCCTCTTCCGGATGGCCCTGCTAAAGGGCAGTGTATTGGAGATGAGAACCTCAACCGAATGATCGACGAATACTATACGTCCCGGGGATGGGATTCATCTGGTGTTCCAACCGAAGATACCCTCAGGAGGTCTCAACTTTGAATCTGGGAAAGCGGGATTTCAGTGAGCCATGAACCTGACGATCAGCGTAATTGGTGAGGACATCATTCTAAAGCAGGAAACTACTCTTGAACTTGCATCTCCAACACTAACAGATGTAACGAGATTTCTTTTGGAGCAGAATCGGACCGAGTGGGAGCGTATTGTACGAGATGATTTCACACCTTCAGAGGGATACGAAGTCTTGGTCAACGGTAGGAACATCAAATCCCTTGCAGGTCTTGATACAAAAATACAAGAAGGAGATGAGATTGTCTTTACCGTGCCTCTGGTGGGCGGATAAATATAAAGCTACATTTTCCCCCGAAATCCTCTCAAGGCCATCTTCTTATGAGTGCGGAAAGGTTTGAGAAAAGTTGGAGCTTCAACATCAAAGTAAAGGAGGTTCTTGATGGGTTCTAAGAAGATCGATGGTCATCGACATGTGGTTTTACCGGAGGCCATTACCGTCGCCGCCAAGTTGGACCCGGTCAAATCAATCAATATATACCCTTCAGGTCTACATGAAAGATCCAGAGAGATAAACAGCCAGAAGGGCGTGCAGTGGGATCGTAAGATGAGTGATTTTGACGAAAATGTTGCTGATTTGAAGGCGGGAGAGATGGATATGGGAGTCCTTCAGCCAACGCAAACGATGTTTTTTTATTGGGCAGAATCCCCTGCGGCTGCAGAATTGACTCGAATGGTTAACGAATACACGGCCCGAGGAGTCCGGCAACACCCTGAACACCTTGTAGGCCTGGCCACAGTCCCTCTTCAGGATGTGGATCTGGCAATCAGGGAACTTACCCATACCGTCCAAGAGCTGGGATTAAGAGGCGTGGTGATCGGGTCTAATATCAATGGCCACGGCTTCGACGAGGATCAGTTTCAGCCGTTTTTTGAAAAGGTGGAAGAGCTTGATGTGCCGGTTTTTGTACATCCCAACAGTCCGATGGGGATCGAGCGGGTCCGTAATTATTACCTGGCAAATTTCTTGGCTTATCCCCTGGAATCCACAGTAACTGCAGCCCAATTTGTGTTTGGGGGCGTTCTGGACCGATATCCCAATCTAAAAATTTGTCTATCCCATGCTGGTGGCGTCCTGCCTTTTTTGTTGGGTCGTTTGGAGCACGGCCAATCTGTACGGCCCGAGGCACAGGGGCATTGCAAACATCCTTTTCCCCATTACCTGAAAAATTTTTTTGTGGATACTATTACTTTCCGGCCCGACACACTTCGTTTTGTATTAGAAATTATGCCTAAAGGGCATGTTTTCATGGGAACGGATTATCCTTATGATATGGCCGATACAGATCCGGTGGGTTCCGTGAAGGCGACGGTAACGGATGAAGATTTGCGAGGGAAGATCTTCGGTGAAAATCTTGGTACGTTGATGGGTCTCTTCTAAACACTCCAGATATGCTCCTAACCCCAAACCTCATCGCAAGATCGTTTGAATGCCCTGAAGGGCGAGGAATCCTGGAATATTTTCGTAAAGACTAGGAGGGATGGTGATGAAAGCGATGGTGATGAGGGAATGGAATGGGCCGTACATGTTGGAGGACCGTCCCATTCCGGAAGTTGGTCCCCTGGATGTGTTGATCAAGGTGAAGGCCTGCGGCATAGGGTATACCCTTACGAACCTCAGGGCCGGGAAACTGGGGGGGAGTGTGCCCCGTATCATCGGCCATGAGATCGGCGGAATTGTGGAGGATATCGGTTCCATGGTCACCACCTGCAAACCGGGAGACAGGGTGTGTGCCCACTTTTACCTCACCTGCGGCCGTTGCAAGTGGTGCGTGAATGGCCGAGAAACCCTATGTGAGAATTTTGGAGGGTACGTGGGGGCGGCCATCGACGGCGGATTTGCCGAGTATGCCAAGCTGCCGGAGCGCAACGTGCTCCCCATCCCAGAAGGTGTTGGCTTTGCCGAGGCGGGAATAACGACCGATGCGGTGGCCACCAACTGGCACGTTTTCAAGGAGCGATGCAAGACAAAGCCCAATGACTGCGTCCTGGTGGTGGGTGCCGGGGGGGGTGTGGGAATCCATGCGGTACAGGTGGCCAAGATCTTTGGCGCCCAGGTGATTGGTGTCGATGTTTCTGATGAGAAACTGGAACTGGCCAAAAAATACGGGGCAGATGAGGTCATCAACGTCGCGGGCAAAGAGATGTCCCAGGAGGTGATGAAGATCACGGCAGGGGGCGGCGTTGACGCCGTGGTAGATATGGTCAGCACCAGGCAGACCCTGGAAGCGGGGATTAAGTCCCTGGGAGTCGGTGGGACGCTCGTGGTGGTTGGGGTTCCCCAGGAGGTCACCTCTCTTGATTTTGAACCCGCGCGACTAATCCATGACGAGCTGAATCTCACCGGATGTCGATGCGCTACCCGGCAGGAGATAAGGGAATCGCTGGAATTGGTAAGACGGGGTATGGTAAGGCCCGCGGTGGTGAACACATTTCCGCTCGATGAGGCCAACAGGGTCCAAGGACTTATAGACAAGATGGAACTCCTCGGACGAACAGTCTTTGTATTCGAATAGGACTTCTTAACCGGATCGAGGCGGGACACCGGTCCATAGGCATCGGAGGGTCGGTGCAATAGCAACCGGAATCCTAATCAGATAGTTCTTTCATCTCTCCATCACATAACCGCTCAATAATCTCGGGCACCGTGGGGCCCGGCCGCCGCCCCCGGTTATCTACCCTCAGGAGAGAAGTTACACTCCTCACGCATAACTGGCACATTTTGCAATGTTTTTTTCCGTTGACACACCAAGGTCCTTCTCCCTATACTCCTTTCATCTCTTACCACGCGCTCCAAGCAATGGGGATCTACGAACCGCAGGCCCGGAGGATGTCATTTTCCAGCACGAAATCGAAGGGATCTTTTGTAACCTTTTTTTGATAAATCTGAAAGAACCCAAAAGGAGACCAAAAGGAGGTGATGAAATAGGAGTGACCGGATCTGGTCAGGTCACGAATCATTCGGTGGTATTTTTTTCTTGGAGTTAACGGGTTTAGTTGAAAGAAGGAGGTTTGTCATGAGTAAGAAGAAGATCGGAAGAAGGGAATTCCTCAAGTCTGCGGGAGCAGCAGGAGTTGGTCTTGGGGCGGCCGGGCTCCTGGGCTCGACCGTGAAGGTGAGAAAGGCAACTGCTGCGCAGACGCGTTCCGTCCCAAAGACGCCCATCAGGATAGCGACCGTGAGTTTCTTGACCGGGGCAGCGGCGGCGCCTTTCGGCATCCCCGGAGACAATTCCTACAAATTGTGTGTCGATGAGATCAACAAAACGGGCGGCATATTGGGCAGAAAAATCGAAATGAAAAGCTATGACGAATCGGGTGGTGCCGGTGCGCAGGTAAAGTTGGCCCGTAAATTGATATTAGAGGACAAGGTCGATGTTATTCTGGGCTACATCTCCTCTGGAAACTGCAAGGCAGTGCTGCCCTTGAGTGATGAACTGGGCGGCCTTATCATCGCCTATGACTGTGGTACCCATGTGCTGATGGAGAAAAAACGGACTCCTTATAAGGTCCCCAAATATGGCCTTGGATTTCGTAGTTCGGCCCATCTGGGAATCGACAACATCGGACTGGCCCTCTATATCCAGGAATATTACCCCGGCATCAAAAAGATCGCGGGCATCAATCCTGACTATGCCTGGGGAAGGGATAGCTGGCTCATATTTGAAACCGCCATCAAGAAATTGGTGCCAGGTGTGCAAGTGGTCAAGAAACTGTGGCCAAAGCTGTTTACCACTGACTACACGGCCCATATCAGTGCCCTGATCGGCTCCGGAGCCGAGGTTATCCACTCGGCCCTGTGGGGCGGAGATGCCGTGACCTTCACAAAACAGGCCATCGGGATGGGTCTCTTTAAGAAGGCGCGTATGGCCTTTTCCAGGGGCGAACCCTATCCCCAGGAGGTGGGAGCGGAGTATCCGGAAGGGCAGATCATCTGCTGTGCCGGAACTCACTATTTCCTCTACCCGCCGGCGGACAAGTGGCCGCTCAATAAATGGTTTGTCGAGGCCTATCACAAGCGCTACAACAAATACCCCACCTACCCGTGCTATCACGCCTATCAAGCCATCTATACCTATAAGGCGGCTGTGGAAAAGGCCGCCTCTCTGGTGGGCGGCTGGCCGACCAAGGAGGAGATCAGCAAGACAGTGGCAGGCATATCCATCCAGACTCCCTCGGGTATCCTCACCATCGGAGACGACCACAATGGAAGAGAGGATGTGCTGGTGGGGATCTCCAAGAAAGTCAAAGGATACTCGTTCCCCATCCTTGACCCCGAACGTATGTCAGTCTTCCCTGCTCTCATGTGTAATGCACCTCCAGGGATACGGACTCAAGACTGGATCGAGAGCTGGAAAGAGGGGATGTGGATTAAGTAAAGGACTTCAGAACCTGGAGCAACCCAATGGCCAGGCCCCCTGACGGGGGCCTGGCTAAGCATAGGCCACCCTTATGGAAAACTGGGTTATTTACATACTGAATGGATTATATTTTGCCTCTTTTTTGTTTCTCACCTCGCTCGGATTGAGCATCATTCTGGGCGTAATGGGGATCTTGAATCTTGCCCACGGCTCCCTGTTTGCCGTTGGCGCCTTTATGGCCGCCTGGCTTGTGGGCGCGGTTGGTGAAAAGACCCCCATGACCATGTTTTTTGTCGGTCTTTTTGTGGCCTTGGGGGTGGTCGGGGTGATCGGGCTGATATTGGAAACATCGATCATCCGCCCTATGTACCGACGGGCATTGGAGTACCAGCTTCTGATCACCTTCGGGGCGCTACTCCTGATAGAAGACCTCATCAAAATGGTCTGGGGGGGGTCCGCCTACTACGCCTCACAGCCATTTACCATTATGGGGAATCTGGCGATCGGTAACAATCAATACCCCGTGTATTTTCTCTTTGTCATTCTGGTCAGTATTGCCGGGGGCATCGGTATCTGGCTGATCATGTCCAAGACTCGGCTTGGGATTATGCTGAGGTCCATCTCCATGGACAGAGAGATGGCCACGGCAATGGGGATTCGGATCGGGCGGCTCAACACCCTGGCCTTTGGTATGGGTGCCGCATTGGCCGGTCTGGCCGGGGCGCTTATCGTGCCAACCACCCCCGCTCTATTGGGCATTGGAATGGATCCGCTGATCTTGGCCTTTATTGTTGTCGTCGTGGGGGGATTGGGGAGTCTCAAAGGGGCACTTGTGGGCTCTCTCATTGTGGGTGAAACCCGTTCAATCGGGATTGTCTTCTTTCCTGAAATCGAGTTGCCTTTATTGTTTTTGATCGCTGTCATCATTTTGGTGTTTAAGCCACAGGGTCTGTTTGGGAGATAAGTGAAGGGGGTATAAGGGGCGCCGTGACAAGACCGAAATTTTTTGTTTATTTGGGGGTCTTTATTTTCTTGCTGTTCATGCCAAAGCTGATCCCAATCTATCAGTTAATGCTTATCGAATCTGGCATCACCTTTGGCATTATGTGTCTGGGTTTTAATCTCCTTCTAAGATACACCGGCCTTCTTTCTTTCGGCCACGGGGCCTTATTTGCTGTCGGGGCCTATGCCGTAGGAATGATGGGTGAATACTACCCCGACCTCTATCGTATTGAAATCCTGATACCGGTGGCCCTTTTGGCCTCCTTTGTGGTATCTGCCATCTTCGGTTTTATTTGTGTTCGTCACACACGAATCTTTTTTTCCATTCTTGCCCTTGCCCTTTCCATGGTCTTGTATGCCCTTTTGGTCAAGCTCTACGATATCACGGGCGGCTCCGACGGGATCCATATTGAGCTTCCCATAATGTTTGGCAAATCATATGAGGGGATGAAGCGATTTGAATTCCTCTCAGGTGCATACTATTACCTCCTCATATGCATCTTTGCCATATGCACCATTGTAATGATGTGTATCGTCAATTCACCCTTTGGGAAAGCCCTTCAGGCCATTAGGGATAATGAGGTAAGGGCCGAGATGATCGGCATTCGGGTGCGAAGATATCGATGGTATGCCTTTGTCATTTCCGGTCTATTTACCGGTCTGGGCGGGGCCTTATGGAGCTTTGTGGATGGCCATGTTACCCCGGAAATCGCCGAATGGATTTTTTCAGGGGAGATTGTTTATATGACACTCTTAGGTGGTTTCATGGTTTTTGAAGGGCCCATCATTGGGGCCATATTGTTTACCTATTTGAGATTGTATGCTGTCAGTTTTACACAATACTGGATGTTCCTTATTGGAGCCACTCTCATCATACTGGTTCTTCTGCTCCCAGAGGGCATCACCGGAGGCTTTGTGAAATTGTTTGCCAGGAACAAGCGGACTGACGCTGCAGGAGCCGCCTGATGCTAAATGTAAAGGACCTGATCAAGGATTTTGGAAGGGTCAGAATCATTAATTCATCCAGTTTCAATGTGGAAAAGGATGAAATCGTGTCACTGGTGGGCCCCAACGGTGCAGGAAAGACCACGCTGGTCAACCTGATAAGTGGCCATCTCCTCCCCACTTCCGGAAAGATCAAATTCTTTGATCGTGATGTAACCTTTGCCTCCCCCTATCGACGCATCAAGATGGGAATTGCCCGTAATTTTCAAATCACCAACCTTTTTGAGGACAGCACGGTCCTAGAAAATGTGAGGATCTGCCTTTTTTCCCTTTATGGAAAGATAAAGCGGGGATTCCTGCCCGCCAACCATTACAGGGCCGTTACCCAGGAGGCAATAGATCTTCTGGACATATTCGGTATCGCAGACAGGCGGGATCTTTTACCTCCAAGCCTCTCCGAAGGGGACAAAAAGATTCTGGACACTGCCATGGCCTTCGCCTTGAAATCCAAATTTTTGCTGCTGGATGAACCAACCAGCGGCGTCGCGACAAAGGA
The DNA here is from genome assembly GCA_013203065.1 of Desulfobacteraceae bacterium. The sequence continues at coordinate 15,092 of JABMQV010000214.1, forward strand.
TAAATTCAAGGTCATGGATACCATTGTTACAGCCATCAGGAGAGAAAAAATGGCCTGCATGATCATAGAGCATGACATGGACATCGTTTCAGACTATTCGGACCGGATGCTGGTATTGAGTGACGGTCAGATTATCGCCAATGGGAAACCAGGAGATGTGATGGAACAAGATAATGTAAAGGAGATCCTTTTCGGAGTAAGGGCTGAATAATGTTCCTAGAGATTGAAGACCTCGAATGCCGCATTGCCTCAACCAACATCCTGAGGTCCTGTTCCCTGGGGGTTGATAAAAGGGAAATTGTCTGCCTTGTGGGTCGGAACGGGGCCGGGAAAAGTTCCATATTAAAGACCATCATCGGACTGTACCCGTCGCGGGTGGGAAGGATCTTTCTGGATGGCACAGACATCACCACCATGTCCCCGCATGACAGGGTCATGGCAGGCATCGCCTATGCCCCTGAAGATTCAAGGCTGTTTCCGGAACTCAGCGTTGAAGAAAATATCCGGCTCGGCATGTGGATCACAAGCAAGACCGAGCGATCCGGGTCATTCGACCTGGAAAAGGCATTTCATATTTTCCCCGCCATAAGAAAGCTGATAAAGCGGGAGGCCAACACCCTGAGTGGTGGGGAAAAAAAGATGGTCTCCATCTCCCGGGCCCTGGCGCTCAGCCCTTCCCTGGTGCTTTTGGATGAATCCTTTGAAGGCCTGTCACCACTGGTGGTAAAGGCATTCAGCGAGGCCATAGAGAATATCGGCAAAGATCTTGGGGTCTCGATCCTGTTGGCCGAATCCAATGTCCACAATGCGGGCCAGGTCGCCCAAAGAACCTATATCATAGAACGGGGGGAAATAATTTTTGAAGGCCTCCCATCACACATCCTTGAAGATGAGGAACTCCTCAAACTGGTGGGCAAATAGGCAGGCGTTCCCCGGTTCAGAGGTTCTAGGGTTCACGACAAACTGAGCCCTCGATTCGTGAAGTCTGAACTAAAGAAGCATGGGAATTGAACGATTTAAGGGTGTGGTTGCCTCAAGTACTTGCTGGCCCAGTCTCTCTCTTGATGTAGATGTCCCTTTTGGGATAGGGTATCTCAATCCCTGCCTCATCAAAACCTTCTTTTACCCCGTCGGAAATGTATGAGATGGTATCCATCCGCTTCCGAGGATCACGTATCCAAACCCTCGCCTGCAGATCGACGGAAGAATCACCAAAGCTCCTTACCACCACCTTCGGTGCGGGGTCCCGCATCACCCAATCCAGTCCAAGACACACCTTGTTAATGATCTCTTTTGCCTTCTTGAGGTCGGCGTCATAGGCAATGCCAATGGGAATCCGAACGCGAATCTCATCGGTGATCGCCGTGTAATTGATGATATCCCGGTTCATGATTTCGTTGTTGGGAACAATGATCACGATGTTGTCCGTGGTTCGGATCTTGGTAGCCCGGAGACCGATATGGATGATGTCACCCCAGGTCGAAGAGTTTTTCGGGGCAGTCCAGACCTCGATGCGATCCCCAACCTTCAGGGGACGGTCCACGATCATGAGGATACCGGCAATGATGTTGGACAGGGTATCTTTGGCTGCAAAACCGATGGCAATGCCGGCCACACCGGCCCCGGCAACAAAGGGCATGACATTCAATCCCAGTTTATCAAGGGCCATGATAATGCCGGCACTGTATATCACCACCCCCGAAAATTTTCTTGAGAGATCAATGATCACATCATCCATCTTATTGCTTGTTTTGTGGGCGATGTTTCGTTCCAGATAGGGGATGATACTGCTGACGATGCCAGAGGCAATGGAGGACAGCAGTATGATCATAAAGGCGTAAAAAATCTTTTGAGCCATGGGTGACTCAAACCGGTTGAGCAGGCCTGTCCCCAGGAGGACAAGGATGAGATAGTGCCCCGCGCGCCTTATGAGAACAAAGATCCGACCGCTTTTTTTGAGAAACAGGCTCCCCTCATATCTCTTTTCGATTTTTTCCATCACCTTGTTAAAGATCCACCAGGCCAGGGCTCCCGCCACAAGCATTGCCAGGACATGGATCACGGGGTACAGTAATTGCTCCGGATTGGAGACTATCTGTTGGTAAAACTCCTTAAACGGGTTTTTCATTGTCTCGCTCCTCTTTAACTTTCTGAACCGGGATATAACGTGCCTGTTTCAGGCATGAAAGGATTTTGGAACCAATGTCAGGTGTGCAGGCCACCCACGGACCTGTCCCAGGGCCGTGGACCTTGTTCAGAAAGGTATGACTCCCTTGTTTCAGCTTACAGATTCCCGCGTATCCTTTTCCGCAATCTTGGCCAAGAGGGCACAGATACAGTAAAGTGAGATAAATAGCAATCCAAAACCAGTGCATAGCATCTTGGTAAAGGGATGAGCGAACTCCGCCAAAAGGCCCACCAGAATAAAGACAACGCCGAACAACCAGGGGCACCCCACATATACCATCTTTTCAAACCTGGATAATTTCATGACATCCTCCCAATGCAGCCCTTCGGCCGCGACCAAAACCCAGTGATCGGTAATCCGATAAGCGTTCACAGATTCAGGCCCGCCCGCCATCGCTCTCGCTCAGGCCCGCCCGCCAGCCAAGGCAGATCGAGGCGGACGGGCCTGAACCTTTGAACCCGTGAACGCCTACATAAAGGATAAAGGATAAATGACCAAGAC
>JABMQV010000215.1 GCA_013203065.1 Desulfobacteraceae bacterium
TTTCGACGATCTCAGGGATATGCTCCTCTTTGACCTGTGCATAAAAAATTCCTTCCGGGTGGAACACCATGATGGGGCCCTTCTCACAAAATCCATGACAGCCCGTAAGTTTTACTTCCACCTCATCTTGAATACCCTGACCTGCCAATCCTTGAACCAGTGCTTCATGTACCCTTGCCGTTCCGTAAGCCCCGCATCCGGAACCCGAGCAGAGTGAAATCAATTTTTTGTTGCTTCGCTGAAACTGCTCCCGAAGAGAATCTCTCATGCTCTCAAGTGCTGCTTCATTTTGGAGTCTGGTCATAGCCTGAAACAACCCTCTTTATCCCCGTTTTTGGGAGATCTCCTCGGCATAGTCTTCAATCAGTCTCAAAGCACCGGAACGATCAAGCCCCCCATGGGTCTCCTGGTTGACCGTAATGACAGGGCCGGAGGCGCAACATCCAATGCAGCGCACCGCCTCGAGGGTAAAGGAACGGTCATCTGTGGTTTCCCCGGGCTTGATTTTCAGTTTATCTTCCAGGGCATTCATGACCCTTTCCGCCCCCCGCACATGGCAGGCGGTCCCGGTACAGACATTGACCACAAACCTCCCCCGGGGTTCGAGGCTTATGGTCTTGTAGAAGGTGGCCACGCTGTAAATAAGGCTTTCTTTGACCCCCAGCTCCTCCGCCAGGAAGGGTGCAACCTGTGGGGGCACGTAGTTATAGATATCGCTGATATCCTGCATTATCATGAGCAGGGCCTCAGGACTTGCCTCATATCTTTGGATTATTTTTTGGATCTCTTCCCAGTCAATCTTTACCGCTTCTTCCTCTGACTCTTTGCGCAGTTGGAATGGTTGGTCGGTGACTGGTCCACTTTCCTGATTCATCTATTTATCCCTGAATTTTTCTCTTTCTGACTTGTGACAGGGCAGTTTTCAATGCAGGTTCCGCATCCGGTACACCGGGCCATATGGATACTGCGTGCCCGTTTCCTGACGGTTACCTTGAAGTTCCCCGCTTCGCCTTCAACGGATTCAAGCTCCGCATAGGTGATGAGTTCGATATTCAAATGCCGGCCGACCTCGACCAGTTTGGGAGATATGATTCACATGGCACAGTCATTTGTGGGGAAGGTCTTATCCAATTGGGCCATGGCCCCTCCTATGGAAGGACTTTTCTCCAACAGATAGACGTAATATCCCGAATTGGCCAGGTCAAGGGCCGATTGCATTCCGGCGATACCACCCCCCACGACCAATACAGCTCCCTTTATCTCGCTAGGCATGGGTTCCCTTTCGATGAATTTTGGGTTCGATATTTTCCTGCGGTTGTGACTATATTGTAACTATATTGTAGCCATTTTGCAACAGGTTAATCCTGCCGTCCCGGACAAATACCTGAACCGTGGTTATATTGACCCCGATGTTCAAAAAAGCCCCGGCACTTGTCAAAAAAAATCGTTGATCCGGACATCAGGGTTGACTCCGACGCATCATTTGTAATATGTGAAACAGACTTCCCAAAAGGGTGTTTATTAAGAAGCGAGAGCGTTTTCAATGGAAAAGACACAGATACCTTTGATTGATCAATACAATCGCCATCTCAATTATCTCCGGATATCCATAACAGACCGGTGTAACCTCCAGTGCATCTACTGCATGCCCCAAGGAGGCCTGCCCAAACTGAGACATGAAGACATCCTTACCTACGAAGAAATCCTCCGACTTGCCAGGATAGCAACAAGACTTGGGGTCCGAAAAATCCGTCTTACGGGTGGCGACCCCTTCCTCCGCAAAGGCGTATTCGATTTCATCCCCAGGCTGACGGCCCTCTCAGGACTTGAGGATGTCTCTCTTACCACCAATGGAATATATCTCAAGGGAAATCTTGAGAGGCTCAAATCTTACGGCATCAAAAGGCTCAATGTGAGCCTGGACACCTTACAGCGGGAAAAATACGAAAGGATAACGGGTTACGACGGCTTTGCGGCGGTATGGGAAGGGATTGAGCTTGCGACAAA
>JABMQV010000216.1 GCA_013203065.1 Desulfobacteraceae bacterium
CCGCAGATCTTAGGCGTCGAGGGTGAAGCTGCCCCGCCCGGATCTTAAGGTGATTGTGTTCAGCGGCTACGCTATTGATGGTCCTGCCCGGAAGATCTTAGATGCAGGTGCCGAGGATTTCATCCAAAAACCCTTTTCGCTTACGACATTGTCAGAGAAACTTAAGGAGGTATTGGAGGGGCAATAACCCGCTAAAATTAGACGGTATATTTGTCAAACCCAACCCCTCTGTCGCACCCTTAAACAAAAAATACCTTGTTTTATTAATATATACACTTCCTGAGGCAGAAGGGGCACGGTCGTTACCATTTCAAAGATCGTTTGAACTTTTGCTATTATGCCAGAGGTTCATTAAACGAAACAAAAAGCCGGCTTTTAAAAGCAGTGCGCCGAGGGCTAATCATGACCGAATATACTGCAATAAAACCGATAATTGAGGTACTTCCGAAAAAGTTAAACGCATACATTAACTCCATTAGAAAAGCACAAAAAAATGAATACCCAATACTACCCAATCGTTCGCGGTATGGGAAAGTTGAATTTTTATCTTGACAAATAAGCAGTATAGTGCATATTTGTCAGGTAAATATTCAGAGGAATGATCATTATGAGTGTACCATTCTACAGCCGGGCATTGCAGAAGAAACTCTTGGAAGTAAGCAAGGGAAAGCAAAAAATAAAACTGGTTTTCGGACCACGGCAATCGGGGAAATCAACACTCCTTCATCATCACATAGTGAACAGTGGCAATACCATGGTGGTCAATCTCCAGGACCGCCGACAAAGAAGACGCTACGAGGTCGATGATGGATTGCTGATCCGTGAGCTCGAAGCGGAGCAGAAGGTCAGAGCCGTGTTCATTGATGAGATTCAGAAGGTTCCGGCGCTTCTCGATGATGTGCAGTACCTATATGATAAGAAACCCGACCGCTACCGTTTCTACCTGACCGGCAGTTCCGCGCGACAGCTCAAACGCCGCTCAGCCAATCTGTTGCCCGGCAGAGTTCATAATCTCCTTCTTCCACCCGTGATGCAGGCCGAACAGCGCGACAGTGTGCTGATGCCTGTTGGAATGCCTACGGGCCGGAGATTTCCACGGCGGAGGATCGAAGATTACCTGATCTATGGCAATTTGCCCGGTCTTTACCATGAAAGCAGGGGCTCGTGGAATGAAACCTTGTCGTCCTATGCGGAACTCTATATCGAGAACGAAATCCGGCAGGAGAATATCGTCAACAACATCGCTGCCTTTCAGAAGTTTCTGAAGTTGGCTGCCCTTGAATCCGGCAGATTTGTAAATTTTACAAAGCTGGCAAGGGCGATAGGTGTAGCGGTCAACACATTGCGCAACTTCTACCAGGTTCTCGAGGACACCTATGTGGGTATTCATATCTTTCCCTTTGCGGGAGGCAGAAAACGGATTACGAAAGCAGCCCGCTTTTTGTTCTTCGATCTTGGCGTACGTCATGTTCTTGCCGAACTGCCTTTGGACAGCTCGTTGTTGGCGCTCGATGCAGGTGGGATCTTCGAGCAATGGGTCCTGGCAGAACTGTATTACCGGTGCCGATTCCATGGCCGGAATTATCGCCTTTCCACATGGCGAACGGCATCGGGGGCGGAGGTGGATGCGATCCTGGAAACGCCCGGGGAATTGATTCCAATTGAGATCAAGTGGACAGACTCACCCTCACGGGCCGATGCACGCCACGTGGAAACATTCATGGACCTTAACGAGAAGAAAAGCAAAAGAGGTTATGTCATTTGTCGAGCGCCAAGGAAGCAAAAGCTTACGGACAGAACAACTGTATTGCCATGGGACATATTTTAAGGAATGTTGTCGACCTTTGCCGCATTACGAGGGATTTTTTTCCTGTTACCGGGAAACGCCGTCAATACTTACATGTCTACGGGCGTTTTTCACGGGGTGGCGCTTCTCGTGGTGATCATTTTGGCCATCTTTTTTGTGATTGGCCTGATGCAGTTAAACTCCCAAATGCTGGAGACAGAGCTGTATCGTGAGCAGGAACGGCTCAGGGGGAACGAGGAAAGGATGCGGGTGGGTGAAGAGAAGTTCCGCAGCATATTCGAATCGTTTCAGGATTTGTATTTCAGGTCCCGATATGAAGGGGTTTTTTGAGACCATCAGCCCCTCTGTGAAACCCCTTACCGGATATCGAACCCTCTTCTCAATATTTAATATTTCACACAAAATGGTTGACATTCTGGTATCATAATGACGTTTAATTATGAGTAATAAGAAAGGGGAGGGGGTATCCCATGATAGATTCGAAAGACCTTGATGAATCTAATAACCAATGCCTCAGAGGCCATTGAGGGTAGCGGCACAGTAACCATATCCACGACTAATCAGTATGTGGATGAACCCTTAAAAGGGTATGAGGAGGTGCGTATTGGAGAATACGCTGTGTTGACCGTATCAGACGATGGTTCGGGCATATCTCCAAGGGACCTTGAAAGGATCTTTGAGCCTTTCTATACCAAAAAGGTAATGGGCAGAAGCGGTACAGGCCTGGGCTTGGCTGTTGTGTGGAATACGGTCCAGGATCATAAGGGATACATAAACGTAAAGAGCAGCGAGAAGGGGACGGTATTTGAACTCTATTTTCCAGTTACGAGAGAAGAGGTGGCTGCTGAAGAGGGAGAGGTTCCCCTTGAAGACTATCTCGGGCACGGAGAAAAGATCCTAATAGTTGATGATGAAGAAAGGCAACGGGAGATCGCGTGCGGGATGCTGACGGAGCTGGGATATGCTGCTGAAGCGGTTTCAAGCGGGGAAGAGGCTATCCAATACTTGAAGGGGAAGTCGGTGGACCTGATCGTCCTGGATATGGTTATGCCCAAAGGAATAAACGGTAGGGAGACCTATGAGGAGATCATAAAGATTCGTCCCGGGCAGAAGGCGATCATAGCCAGTGGGTATGCCAAAACAAAAGAGGTAGAAACTGCCCAGGAATTGGGGGCAGGAAAGTATATCAAGAAGCCGTATACCATGGAAAAGGTTGGCCTCGCTGTTAAGGTAGAATTGGAAAAATAATGGTTTTCGAAGCGCTTGGCCTGATGCTATATTACCTATATTATTGTAGCATTTGAAAATTTTCAGAAAAACAGAAGACTACATTTGGCAGTCATAACCTGATGGGTGTCTGAAAAGTTGTTCTTTTTTTGATTTTCGCCTCTTTTTTGGTCTTCATTTGGTAATTATAAAATCATATCAGGGGGCTGGAAAGGACCAATACTTATAACCTGTGATATCATCATTTGGAGGGGCGGATCGGAAACTGTGTTATGTCATGGTAAGCACATTAAATTCAGATGGTCGAAAACCTGTGTTTACTGCTATAAATCACAGCCTATATAAATTCTTTGATATCAAGAGGATATCTCATATAATCACCAAAGTCCATCTTCTAACACTCCTCATTGAACTATAGCTGATTCACTGGTCTGCTATTTCATGAGAGAATGCTCGTTATAACGTTTGGTACTGCCTGTTTTGTTGCCTTGTCTTTCTCAGATGATTCAGTGAATAAAAGGCCGTGGAGAGACCTTCTTCCCCCCACGACCTTACCATTGATGTGACTCGGTACCTTTGCTATTCGCACCGCGGATTTCCTGTCTTAGCTGGTGGTGTTGTGATATCGGCAGCAGGGATAATCGTCGGTGTACCCACGTAGGGGAAATCAAAGAACTTGCTCGTGGGCTGAACTTCTGCTGCCACTCCAGGTCCGATCAACTGATGGTCACATGCCCTCATGGTCACCTTGCCCCAGGCGACCTCATAGGTCATGCCTTCCCAGGCCGCGATGACCTTTTCAACATCGGTAGCCCCGGCCTTCTTTATGGCCTCGGCAAGGAAACGAACGGCCCAATAGCTCCTGCCCATGGCAAGAGTCGGCCACCTGTAATAGAGGGGTGCGTCTTTATATTTTGCCGCCCACTCTATGTCGAGTTTCAAGTTCTCTGTCCCCATAGCCCCTTTTCCGGGAATGACGTAAGTTCTCAATAGACTCGGGTACCGTGGTGTTTGGTCATTTCTTTCCACCGCTATCTAAACCTGCCCGCCATTGCCGACCTCTTGGGATA
>JABMQV010000217.1 GCA_013203065.1 Desulfobacteraceae bacterium
GCATTGCCCACTGCGCGGGGCTCCATCCCGAAGCGCAGAGCCTTAGCAATATCCTGACAGCCCAGGGATTTGAACCCGTTTCCGTATCCTGCAAGATCGGATGCACACCCAAGGAGGTCCTGGGGCTAAAAGAAGATGAAAAGGTCAGGGTCAACGAGTTCGAATCCATGTGCAGCCCCATCGCCCAGGCCGCCCTTCTCAATGAAGAGAAAACCGACTTCAATATCCTGGTGGGTCTGTGCGTCGGACACGACTCGCTCTTCTTAAAATACAGCGAAGCATACACTACCGTCCTGGTCACAAAGGATCGGGTGCTTGCCCACAACCCGGCGGCCGCATTATACACAACCAGCACGTATTACGCCCGGCTTTTGAGGCCGGGAATAGACGTCCCGAAAGAGAAAAACTAGGTCCTCGTAGTTACGTTCCCTTCTCTAAAGCCGGATCAGAACTGCTCTTCGAGATGATCAGCCGGGCCTATGAACACCATAGCCCCATGATCACCTCCAACCTGCTCTTCGAGGAATGGACTGAGGTCTTCGGCTCAAAGCGATTCACCGGGGCACTTCTGGATCGCCTCACCCATAGGTGCCATATCTTGGAGGCCAATGGTGAAAGCTATCGACTATGTCAGGCTAAGAAGCGGTCTAAGCGCAGGTCCCCATCAAAACAGAACCCAAACCAAAAACAACCCTAAAATTAGGGAAAGGAGGTGCTTGACAATTATCAGGTAGGTCGTCTATTCATAAACCAGGTGTCACACTTTTCGCCCGCCACCGTCTCATTTTTACTCCGCCCTTTCCACAAAGGAAGGACGACGCTACGGACGCAAGTTGCATTCTAGTCGTGGTTCCGAAAGATAGTGAGGTTCCTGAACATGTTCATGAAGAAGACGACATCCCCCATCCAGACAAGGGCCGAGCCATCATGTGGGTTGATGGCAGTGGATCGTTTCCTCTGGAGCCAAGGTGCGTTGTGCTAGTACCCAAAGGGACGAAGCACAAAATAGAAAACGTCAGTGAGGAATTGCGTCTTTACGATGTTTTTTGGCCAGCCGTGATGTGACAGGTGTCCTATCATGCTGGCTGTATTTGGTGAAAAAGGGAAAGCCTCCCAGCCAGGTTTATGGAAGTCAAGGAGATAATATGAACAAAGAACGACTAAAACAGAACGTTCTGAAATCATTAACCAAAAACCAGAAAATTCTGATAGAAGTCTCCGACGAACTGTGGAGGACTCCGGAGCTGGCAATGCAGGAATTAAGAACCTCCGGGCTTCTTTGTGACTGGCTGGCCAAAGAGGGTTTTCTTATCGAGACGGGTATGTCGGGTATGCAGACTGCTTTTCTTGCAGAATTCACGCAAGGTTCGCGTACCCCGGTGATTGCATTTCTCACTGACCTTGACGCCGTCCCTGGAGTTTCTAACGAAGTGGTTCCCTGGCACGAAGCCATTATTGAGGGGGGGGCAGGGCACGGGTGTGGGCATCCTCAAATCAATGCCGGGAACATAGGTGCAGCAATCGCCGTGAAGAACGAAATGGAGAAGCTCAATGTCGACGGTACCATCAGGGTCTACGGTGCTCCTGCAGAAGAACTGCTAATAGGAAAGGTTTTCATGGCGCGAGATGGTCTATTTGACGATTGCGATGTGATACTCACATCTCATCCTTCTGCTATGAATGCAGCTAATGCAAATACTTGTTGTTCCCTCCTTTCAACGGAATTCACTTTCCTCGGTCAAAGCTGCCTCCCAGCAAAGAATCCGGAAGCAGGAAGAAGCGCCCTAGACGCTGCCCAATTGGTCACCATCGCTGTAAGCATGAGAAAGAACTATATGGCCAGGGGCACCGTCGTCGAATATGTGATCCCCGATGGGGGTTCTCAGCCTAACGCCCTTCCAGATACCTCAAAGGTTTGGTTTATGGTCCGGCATCCCGATGTGGCCTGGGTTAAAGATGCTTATCAGAAGATACTGGATGCGGTAAAAGGTGCCGCATTAGCCACCGGTACCACATCCAGAGAACAATTCCTCACGTTTTGTCACGGTTACCTACCAAACGAGCGATTGGGAAGACTGATTTATGATAATGCAAGAATTGTGCGTGCTCCAACCTTTTCGGATGAAGAGAAACGATTCGCCAATGACATCCGAAAGAGCTACGAGCTTGAGGAAGTTGAGAGTCCAATTCATGAAGGTCTTGAGTTTCTCCGAGATGGCCTTGACATGTATGCTCAGGACGGCGGAGACGCCAGCTGGATTGCCCCCTTGGCCAGCATCAACTGTGCTTTCCCGAAAGATATCACATTCCATGGATGGGGAACCACTGCGGTTTCGGGAAGTTCGATAGGACACAAAGGGCTCATGTTTTTTGCCATGACGTTAGCAGCTACGGCGGCCGATATTCTCTCGTGCCCGAAAGTTCTGAATGAGATAAAAGAAGAACATAAAGATCGAAGGAACGGCCGCGGGTATCAATGTCTCTTGCCCCAGGGAATCATACCGATTTCGGAGGATTTCATGAAACACCACGTAAAGATGCGCTGGTAGAACTCAAGGCCCCAAGATACGTCAAAGAGGAGACGGTCATGGAAAAATATGACGTGCTAAAGACGGATGTGTTAATTATTGGCGGTGGCGCGGCTGGGGTGCGCGCTGCTATTGAGGCTGACGTGGAGGGATCAGACGTCCTTGTTGCAAGCAAAGGGCCTTTGGCGCGGAGCGGGCTAACCCCCCTCGCTTACCCCTGTTTTCAAGCGGCCGCAGGAGCGATGGATTCCAGGGACAACGCTGATATTCACTATCAAGATACAGTTAGAGAAGGTAGAGGTCTTGCTGATCAAAACTTGGCCCGAGTGCTAGCAGACGAAGCTGTTTCCAGATTTCATGATTTGAAGAAATATGGGGTGAAATTTGAAACTGAACATGGAAAACCGTTTCAGGCTCATTTTCCTGGACAGACATATCCAAGGAATCTCTTGATCGTCGGTGGGGGGTTTGGGTTAATTAGCGGTCTCAAAAATGAGCTCCGTAGACATCAGCGCGCTAAGATCATCGAAGACCTTTGTATTTCTCGTCTATTAATCGAGCATGGAGAGCTTGCAGGCGCGTTTGGATTAAACCTCCGCGATGGTCAGTTTTACGCCATTGAGGCGAAATCCATCGTGCTGGCGTGCGGTGGATATGAAGCGCTATGGGAAAACAATGACGGTTCAGCAGACTCCACTGGAGATGGTATCTCCTTAGCATTTGGAGTTGGAGCTGATATTATTGATTTCGAAATGACTCAGTACTACCCCGGCGTTTTTGCATATCCTGAATCCCTTAAGGGTGTAGATATCCAATACGAAACATTTCTGGAAAAGAAATATTTTGATTTTAAGTTGCTGAACAAAGAAGGGGAAGGGTTCTTGCCTGAGGGCCCCTTGCCTGGTCGTGATGTTTTGATGCGAGCGATATTCACCGAGATAGAACAGGGTCGAGGAACCGAACATAATGCAGTATATGTTGATCCAACCAAATCGTCAAAAAGCTACGAGGAAATTGATCGATTGGTGCAACATTTCGTCAAGAGCCCAGACAAATACTGGAGAAAGGTAGGTATCGATATCCGGACTGACCGAATCGAGATATGCCCTGCTGTCCATTATACGCTCGGGGGCATTCGCATTAACGAAAAAGCAGAAACCTCGGTACAGCGGCTATTTGCGGCAGGAGAGAATTCCAGCAATACGCATGGGGCGAATCGAATCGGTGGGAATTCGTTGGCAGAGACTCAGGTGTTCGGGGCGCTGGCAGGGAAGCAAGCATCAATGCGTGCTAGGAAGTACAGAGGAAGGGGGCTTCCAGAAAGACAGATCCGCGAAGAAATATCTCATTTAAATTTCTTTGCGGAAGAGAAGAGAGAGGGCGTGCGGCCCTTTGTGATAAAGAAAGAACTGAGACAACTGATGGATCAGTATGTGGGTCCGAATAGGAACGAGGGAGGGCTGAAGACGGCCCTTAACAAAGTCCTAGATTTAAAACGGAATGCTTTGCCAAACGTGCAAGTCGGCAATCAGAGAATTTTCAATGTCGACTGGTGTATGGGGATTGAGGTCGCGAGAGCCCTCGATCTGGCGGAACTCGTCATTCGATCAGCCACGTTTAGGAAAGAAACACGCGGGCACCATTATCGTTCGGATTTTCCAAGGACATCGGAAAACCCGCAGCATACATTGGTTAAAAAGCGAGGTGACAAGATCGTCGTCAACTACGCACCGGTCAACAGGCTCCGTTGATAATAAACTAAGGAGGTGAAAATGGAGCAAAAACGAATCCAAGCCAAAATTTCCAGGTATTTCCCTCAGAATAAGGCAAAAGGAATAGATACTTTTGAGATACCTTTTAGCGCAGGAATGACCATTCAGGTGCTGCTTCGTTACATATATGAAAATCTTGACCCCACCCTAGCTTTCAGAGATTACCGCTGTGGTAGGGGTATCTGTAATACCTGTCGGGTCAAAGTTAACGGCAAAGTCATTAGGTCTTGCCAAACATTGACGGATCTTGATCAAGAAGTCTTTCTGGAACCTGCAAATGACAAGGTCATTAGAGACTTGGTGATTCGGTACGATTGACTCTGGGGTTGCGGGCTATTGGCGATACAGCGGTGGCCATAACTGTGATGGTTCAGGCCCGATCTGAGACCATGATTTTTGGACGATAGGGCCTTGCAAATGGTCACCTTTCGGCAATTCCAGCCCCATTTTGTGGCCCCCTATCTTGCCAGAAGTCAAAGATTTCAGCAAGTTAAAAACTGTGATATCTTCAACTCCCAAGATTCGGGTTGAATTGTGATATCTGATTCCATATCTCAATATCTGATGTTGTCAGATTCGCTCTTGACTTCAGCTTTAAAGCTGCTTGGGCAAATCTCAATTAATGCGGATAAAAAACCTGCGATATGCAATCGAATCACCCCACGATTTCGCAGATTCAAGATTTATGGTAGCTTACATCAAACGGCAGTCTCATATCGGTCAAGAGATAGCAAGACTAACGAATCAATTGGCTTAAATGTGACATTTGAGGGTTACGCCAAACCCTGGCCTGTCCTTACTCTTGAAATATCGGTTTAGTGGCAGGAATTCCATAGAGAGTTTACGGGATCAAACCAGCTGAAGCAACGAGCCTGAACCTGATATTTGATTGACTCACAAGAATTTCACCCCATTGACCTCCCCGTTTCATATGAATCTTCGACCAATTTATTATCTTGTTTCACGTCCTGCTTTTCCATCCTGCGGAGCGTTACGCGAAGTATCTCGCCAGGACGCCAGAGTCGCATGCGCGGTCCCCACGTTCCCGTTCCGCGGCAGACGATAACCGTCATACCATCCACGTCGTACCGACCTTCCAATAGGGGATAAAAGAGCCGGACCAGATAGCCGAAGGGCCAGACCTGGCCCCCATGGGTGTGGCCACAGAGCATCAGGCCTACGCCTGCTTTCGCTGCCCTCTTGGCCTCCCACGGCGTGTGGGAGAGGAGGATGGTGGCACCAGGAGGTCTCGCCTTGAGTGCCAGTGATATGGGATCCCCTCCCTGGTGGTCGCTCCGGTGTCTGGCGGTGAGGTCCTCCACCCCTGCCAGGATGAACCCGGGTCGGATTTCCGTCCAGGAGTTCTGTAACATCCGGAACCTTACCCCATCGATCAGGTTCATGCCATGCCCCCCATAATGCTCGTGGTTCCCGGGGACAGCCCAGACACCTAGTGGTGCGGAGAGGCGTCGCAGAGTCAAAAGCAGGTCATCTTGGGGCCGACCGTGTCCTTCGAAGATGTCACCGAGGAGAACCACGATCTCGGGGCGCTACGCCTGGACCTGAGCGACCCGACCCTCAAGCCATTGTTCACCGAGCAGCGACCCGAGATGAAGATCGGACATGGCGACGAGCACGGTTCCGTCCATCTCAACCGGAAGCCCGGGGAGGTTAACATCATAGCTTTGGATAACCGGCGGTCGTAGCCCCTGGAAGAGCGCGATCAGGGAAAGTGTTCCGCCTGCGATCAAGGCCCAGCCTCGCAGTGAAGGGGCCAACCGGGGCATGATAACGCCGAACACGGTGACAAGGTCTATGGCAAGAAGAGCGACTGTGCTCAGGAACAGCACAGCCATCCAGTTCATGCCGAGCAGTTCAAGGCTCCCGGCCAAGGCTCCCCTGCCGCCGTGGCCGACGACTCGGCCCAGGAAAAAGATACCCCAGAGGACCACGCCTGCCCCGATAACCACTCCCAGGGGCACGTGCCGGTTCACAAATGGCACCGAGACCACGCGCCAGAAAACGTAGATATGCATCAACGTACAGGCGGAAATAAGAACAATTCCGAACATGGGCCTCCTGGTCAACAATCATTTGGCCGGCCACTGCTGGAGTAAATCATGTGGCAGACCTTCCTGGTAAACGGCGGTTGATTCCCTTGATTGTGTCAGTCTTGGTCAAGGTCCATTCTGTGGGGTCGTTTCCATATGTTCATCTTGGGGGAATGGTGCTCTTATTGGTTTATGACAATATTCCTTCCGTCTTTTCATACAATTCACTCAAGTAGGTTGACACCACCAAACATGTCCTATATCTGAAAGGCATTGAAAAAGCTATAAACGCGAGTGCACCAGTATTGTAGAGATTTGCCCGGTAGCGTCAGCTGGATAAACGATAATCTCAAAGGGAAAAGGAGGGATCCATGGCTACCAAGAGGACAACCAGGAAGGCACCGGCAAAAAAGGCAACCCCAACCCGGAAGATAGCGGCTGTAAAAAAGCCCATGACCAAATCCGCAATTATCGGAGAAATCGCCCAGAACACAGAGTTGAACAAAAAACAGGTAACTTCCGTATTGGATGAGCTGAGCATCCTCATTGAGCGTCATATCAAGAAACGCTCTCCGGGTAAATTTGTCTTTCCTGGACTTATGAAAATTGAGGTTAAACGGAAACCCGCAACAAAGGCCCGTAAAGGATTCAATCCGTTTACCAAGGAAGAGACAATGTTCAAGGCCAAACCGGCACGGAGGGTTGTCAAGATCCAGCCATTGAAA
>JABMQV010000218.1 GCA_013203065.1 Desulfobacteraceae bacterium
CATCCCCACCACCAGAAATAGCAACGGGGTCACCAGGTATCTCGTGTCAGCCAACTCCCACAACGAGAGATCGTGCCTGCCCATTTTCAACAGAGCCAGATAAATCCCGGCTGCCAAAAACCCGGTCCACAATCCACCCCTAAACCCGTATCGTGTTGCAATGAGAAGGATCACGATCCAGTAAGGATGGGGGTGAACTCCCAGGAACCCGATCTTGTCCCTGAACCACAAGAGGTTGATCACCACCAGAAGAGAAAGGCCAAGCAGCCCCCCCACAAATTCGGGGTTCTTGGGTACCATTCGTTTTTTCTGAATCGTCTGTGTCTGCGGAACCATAACCTTTTATAATATCACTTTTACCCCAAGATAGATAGCTTGGGTCTTTCCGCCGAGGGCAGAGGTCTCTGATTCTGTGGAATATTCATAGCTCAAATTCCCTTCTATACGGTTCCCCAGTCTTACCCTGATACCGGGGAGGGCAAACCAGGAGGTGATTTTTCTGGCCGTATCCCGCCTGATCCCCGCGGACAAGCCATACCCCCAGTAGGTGCACGGCCACTGAAAAAAATCAAAAAACAGGGAATGTACGGCCTCGTCTTCGATCATGGCAATCAGCCTGTAGTCCGGGTATTTGTAGAAAAACTTTGATCGATAGAAGGAATACCCCACATACAGATCAGGGCGATCCCATACCTTGCGGGTCAAGATGCCGGTGAAGGACCGCTTCCTGCCGTACTTCCCGTCACTGAGGGCATTCCCGTCAGGGACTAAAGAGTTGTAATCCCCCTGCTCCGCCCCCAGGTGGAGTCCCCAGAGAGACCCAAAATTCCAGTCAAAGGACGCGGATGCCCGGTCAAAATGTCCGTCAAGCCTGGCCGCTTCAACCGGGTTATACCAGGGACGGCGAGATACGTAGTCTGCTCGCAGAATTCCTCTTCCCGGAAATCTGTAACTGCCTCCCAAAAGGAAATATTTTCCCCCGCCGAGACCGGAGTACAATCCACCACCCACCCTGCCTTGCCACCGCTGGCCAAACCAGTGGCGCAACCGTACGGTCAAGTCATTCCCCTTTTCGTCCACACGGAAAATCTGGGACCCTTGAGGCCCCCTGGGTCTGTATGCAGTGAACCGGTCATAGCTGAGGTCGATATTTGTCTTGGTGGTGATATGTTGCGAATACCTTAGATAGAAGAGGTCAATTTTTGACTTGTCCGCCTCCTGATAATAGGGACGGTACCCGGTTTCAAAGCTGGGACGATGTTCCCGTAGGATCTCGTGAACACTTCTGAGCGCTGGCTTGTTTTCGGGGTCCTGTTCCAGTATCCTGCAGAAATAGTCAAGGGCATGGACCCACTCTCCGGACCCCTGCTGCGCATAGGCATAGTCTGACCAGACTCCCAGGTCCTTTTGATACAACCGCAGGATCTGCTCATATATGGGAAAGGTCCAGCCGTGAAGGCCTACCTCATAATATATCCTTGCCTGGATCTTTTGTCCCCGCAGGCTGGAAGGATTCTCTTCCAGAAGCTTGGTTATCTCGTACAAGGCCAGGTCATAGTGGCCATTGTTCGCCAGGGTCTCCACATAATCTTCCCATATCTCTTCGTCATCCGGATAGCGCTCTCGGAGGTCACGGTAAATATCCAAAGACTTTTCATGAAATTCCTGTCTGCTGTAGATCCGGGCCCTGATCAAATCAATTTGTCTCTCTTTACTCAGAACCGATGTGATCTTATCGACTGAAAGTCCTTTTTCTCCGACCGGTTCCCCGTCCGGAGGAACCTTTGCCGAAACAGGCCTTGGCATTTCCGAGGACTTTGATAAACTCTCGCCCTTTTTGAAGAAAAGATTGGCCACCAGTCGATCCGGTTTTTCAAGCAATGAGGTCTTGAGATGGGAAAAACGGCTCGGGATCCCGATAGTCACGTTGAGATCGTTCCCGCTCCTCTCCAAACGCACCCACGAATCAAGGGTCGTATATTTCCGGTACGGGGCCAAGTTCGTTGTAACATTCAGCAGCTTCAGACGGATCTCCTTCGCGCCTATCTCCGGGCCTGAAAAATCGACCTTTTTTGAAAGCTGAAAAATGATGGATGCATAGCCGGTGTGCCGCCCCCCCCAGACGGTCTCGAGAAGGGTTTTGGAGTCGCCAACCCGGCCTTCTACCGCACCTGGCATTCCCAAGGCCA
>JABMQV010000026.1 GCA_013203065.1 Desulfobacteraceae bacterium
ACTCGATTAGTTTCAAAAATCCAGACAATATTTATGGACTATTTAACAGGGCAGGCAATATTTGGAATTTTTCTTTTTATACCCAGCCTTCCATTATTCCAACATTTCATCATTCCATGTGGCTGACCTCAAAAATAGCCCCTTAAAAACCTTTGATTTCAATGGGTTGTAGAATTTCCGAGACGTTCAATTATACTATCCTAAATCTCGCATGGCTTTATGAATCCTCCTTATTGGGCCCTGCAATTACTTTTTCGTTGACAAAAGTAAACCTCAAAGCCCACATCCACAGCATAGGCTATCATCTCAGTCACAAGCCAAATCATTCGTATGGACAATAGGAGAGGGGGATGATATAAAATATGCCTCTTAACGACCTGTAATGGAAATCAAGGCGGAAAGGGGAAGCACCTATTGAGTCAGATGCAGACAATTGAACATGACTATGACGGAAAGCTCCTGAAAGAATATATCGACAGGTTTTCAGAGGCCAGGGTCCTTGTAATTGGGGATATCATAATGGACGAATATGTCTGGGGCGAGGTCGCCCGTATTTCTCCCGAGGCCCCGGTGCCGGTAGTAGAGGTCAAGAGGGAGACAAAAATGCTTGGCGGGGCAGCAAATGTGATCCGCAACATCGCGACCCTCGGGGCGACACCCATTCTTTGCGGGGTGATCGGGAATGACAGAACCGGGCGCGAAACCCTCGACGAGATGGCCCGGATGAATCTGACATCAGATGGCATCATAACTGAAGAAAGCAGGCCCACAAGTATCAAGACCAGAGTCGTGGCCCAAAATCAGCAGGTGGTCCGCTTTGATCGGGAAAGCCGGGCAGATATCAGATCCGAGAGCATACAAAAACTCCTCGGGTTTATGAAAAAAACCCTGAATAGCATTGATGCGATTGTGGTCTCTGATTATGGCAAGGGCGTTGTTTCCGCCCCGTTGATGAAAGGCCTGAGGCAGTTGGTCCGGGATGACTCCGTTGTTATCGCCGTTGACCCAAAGACGGGCAATTTCGAATATTATTACGGTGTGGATGTCATTACGCCCAACCACCACGAGGCTGCCACCTTTTGCCGTTTTGAGATCTCAGACCAAAAAACCCTGGTTCAGGCAGGCAACCACATGCTCAAGGAACTCGACTGTCGCTCAGTTCTTATCACCCAGGGTAAAGAGGGGATGACACTCTTTGAAAAGGGTGGAGATATGACCCATATCTCCACCCTTGCCAAGAAAATCTACGATGTGACCGGAGCCGGTGATACGGTCATTGGCACATTTTCTCTGGGCCTGGCCTCTGGCCTTGACTTGAGGTCTGCAGCCATCATTTCCAATTTTGCTGCCGGAATCGTTGTTGGTGAGGTGGGAACCTCTACCGTCAGTGCGGAAGACTTGAAAAGGGCAATCGGAGATTAAGTAGAATTATAAATCCCATAAATCAGAAAAATATTAAGACTGTTTTTTTCTGATGGCCAGGGACTTTGTCATGCAGATTTGAAGGGTCCTTGGTCACCGGTCAACAACCATCAATCATCAATCATGAACCCCATGAGTCTTCCTCGGGAACCGGAGCCGGCAAAGATCATATCGAGCCTCTTTTCACCTGAAAGCGAGTGCATTGAAAGGGTGATTGCCCAGCTTTCAGGGATATATGGACCCGTAGACTGGGTGAGTCCTGAACTGTTTTTTGACAGAACACGATATTATGCCAGAGAAATGGGCTGGCCCCTTTATCGGCGATTCATTTCCTTTGAAAAACTGGCCCCACCTGATCGGCTCGTGGAGATAAAGGTCAAAACCAATGAGATTGAGGGGAAATACCTGCGCGAAGGAAACCGGAGGGTGAACATCGACCCCGGCTATATCTCTGCTGAAAGATTGGTCCTGGCTACCGGAAAGAATTATGTCCACCGGATCTATTTGTCAAAGGGGATATATGCGGACCTCACCCTGGTTTTCAAAAAAGTGAGTTTCAGGCCGGTTGCATGGACCTATCCTGATTATGCGGAGTTGGAGGTCATCGGATACCTAAACGGGGTCAGAAAAAAATATATGGGACAGCTAAAGGAGATTAGGCGCATTGTTTAGAAGCATGACGGCCTATGGCAGGGCCGAGTATCAACTGGATGACACCCTGTTTGTCGCAGAAATCAAATCGCTCAACAATCGTTACAGGGATATCATCCTGAGAATCCCCAAGACCTACCAGTCGCTTGAAAAGGATCTGCGCGCTATCGTCTCCTCCAAGATCGGGAGGGGGCGGGTAGAGGTCTCAATCCAAATGGAGGGCAGTGGCTCTGGGGAGCTTTATGACCTCGAACTAAATGTCCCCTTGGTAACTTCTTATCTAAAAATCTTCAATCAACTGGCAGAGCAATTTGGCCTTGATCAAGAGGTCCGAACAGAGTCTCTCTTCCAAATGAAGGATGTAATCCTCGCCAAACCTGAAGAGGCGGCGTTGGAAAAAGTGCGCCCCGGGTTACAGGAAGTCCTTAAAAAGGCCCTTGACTCTCTTGTATTGATGAGGGTCAAGGAAGGGCAGGCAATAGAGGCCGATTTTGAAAAAAGGCTCGATCTGCTCGAACAATATCTCACTGAAGTGGCGGAACGAGCCCCTGATCTGGTTGAAGAGTATCGAAATAGGCTGAAAACCAATATGGATCGTTTGTTGAAAGATGTTTCTGTGGATGAAGGCCGGCTCGCACAGGAAGTAGTGGTCTTTGCAGAGAGATCGGACATCACAGAGGAAATCGTACGCACGAGAAGCCATCTGAATCAGTTTCGTGACTATTTTTTGGTTGATGACCCCATTGGAAGAAGGCTGGATTTCCTCATCCAGGAGATAAACAGAGAGGTAAATACCCTGAGTGTAAAGGCTTCTGATTCCTTGATCTCCAAGATTGTCGTGGAAATGAAGGCAGAGCTTGAAAGACTGAGGGAACAGGTCCAGAACCTGGAATGAAAGGAGATTTGTTCATGAGCCCCAAGCTTGTCAGTATTGGTTTTGGAAATTCTGTGGTTTCCAGACGCGTCATTGCCATTATCTCTCCAAATGCCGCCCCCATCAGGCGACTCCGCGATGAGGCCAGGGAGGAAAAACGCCTGATAGATGCCACCCAGGGAAGGCGCACCAGATCTGTACTCATCACCGACAGCAATCATGTGATCCTCTCGGCCATTCAATCTGAAACCATTGCTCAGCGGTTCAGTCCGGAAGGCACCCTAAGCCCCGAAGATTTGGAAGAGTGAACATGGCAGGTCTACTCTTCGTCTTCTCTGCACCCTCTGGCACGGGCAAATCCACAATCGTACGCGCCCTCAAAAAGGGGGCCGGTGGCTTTGGCTATTCTATCTCGCATACCACCCGTGAGGCCCGAGGCAAAGAGAAGGATGGTGTCGATTATCATTTTATTGACCGAGTCACGTTCAATGAGAAGGTAAAGACGGATGCCTTTGTAGAGTGGGCCAAGGTCTACAATGATCTTTACGGGACGTCATTTTCGAGCATAGAGGAGCAAACCGCATTGGGATGCGACGTCCTGCTGGATGTGGACGCCCAAGGGGCAAAAAATATAAAGAAGCGTTTTAAGGACAGCGTGCTGATCTATTTACTGCCCCCTTCTTTGGAGATCCTTCACAAAAGGCTTATAGAACGGGGCGCAGATACTGAGAGCGTGATAAGGAATAGAATGAAAGAGGCGCCTCATCTGATAGAGGACTGCCTCCGGTATGATTATATCATCCTCAATGATGACCTGGAAGCGGCCATC
>JABMQV010000219.1 GCA_013203065.1 Desulfobacteraceae bacterium
ATGACATGTGTAACATACTCATAAGACAAAGTCAAGACAAAAATAAGAAGAATTATATGGATATTTCATATTTTAAATATGAATTAGATGAATTAAATACACATAACATAACCAAACTAACAACATAAATATAGGTAGTTCAGTATTGGATAGAACTGAATAAAACAGAAGGATTCAAACACAAGTCTTGCCCTCTTGAAATGACACCTGAGGCGAAACGTCACAAGCATTGTTGCATCCTGACTCAACAATAAGGGCTACAAGATAAGGAACTTCTTCGTATCATTTCTCATCCAGAAGCTTCCTCACCATATCGGCCAGATCCCGTATTGCCGGAGGCTTCATCAGAAACCCCTTGATCCCCATCTGTTTTGCCTTCTCCTTTGATATCCGTTTGCTGTGCCCGGTGCAGATGATAACAGGGATGTCAGGACGGATCTCCATGATTTTCTGAGCCAGGATGTCCCCTGGCATATGGGGCATGGTAGTGTCGGTGATCACCAAATCGAACTGCTCCGGGTCCTCCTTAAACAGCGCTAAGGCGTCCAGACTGCTTGTCATGGAGGTCACGTCGTAACCTAAGCTCTCTAAAATCTGCTTCCCCATATTGGCCAAGACCGCTTCATCGTCAATAAAAAGGATCCGTTCATTGCCTTTGGGCAAAGGGGTCTCTCCCTTGACCTCCGGCTGCTCTTCCTTGGCCTGGGTCAGCGGGAGATAGACATGAAACGTAGACCCTTTCCCCGGCTCACTCTCAACCGTGATGGCGCCCTTATGTTGCGCGACAATCCCATGGACCACAGAGAGACCGATCCCTGTTCCCACACCCGGCTCCTTGGTGGTGAAATAGGGATCAAAGATCTGCTCCCTTATCTCCGGGGCTATGCCGTACCCGGTGTCGCTCACGGTCAGTCTCAGATAAGGCCCCGGTTCTAAATGGACTCCGGATTCCAGTTCTCCGGGGCCGACAGTCACATTCCGAAGGCTTACCGTCAGAATGCCCCCGTCCTTATCCATGGCATGACCTGCGTTGGTGCACAGATTCATGAGGACCTGGTTCATCTGTGTGGGATCTGCATCGATTACACCGACATCCTTGTCAATCTTCTCCTGAATCTCAATGGTGGAAGGAAGAGTTGACCTCAGAAATTTGAGGACCTCCCTGACAATATGTTTGAGCTGCATCGGCTGTCTTTCCTGCTCCTGGCTGCGGCCGACGGCAAGGATCTGTTGTATCAGGCTCTTGGCCCGATTCGCCGATTGAAGCACCTCTTCCAGATCCGCATAAGCCTCACTCTCCGGGTCCAGTTTCATCTGAGCCAATTGCCCATACCCGATAATGCCAAACAGGATATTGTTGAAGTCATGGGCGATGCCCCCTGCCAGGGTGCTGATGGCCTCCATCTTCTGGGCATGCCGGAGCTGTGATCTCAGTTCTCTTTCAGCGCTCATGTCGACTACAAATCCGAGGATGGCAGAAGCATTCTGATAGTCGATGACAGTCCCCCAGAGGGAGACGGCAAAGCTTTCCCCCTCCTTCTTCAACCCCCTGACATTGTAAGATAAGGGCACTTCCTTGCCCTCCAGGCGCTTCTTTCCCCTCTTTGTAATCAGTGCCCTGTCTTCGGGGTCAAACAAGGATTCCACCGGGCTGCCTACAATCTCATCGGGATGTTCATACCCAAACGTTTTTACAAAGGCAGGATTGGCATATACATACATGCCTCGTTGATGGATGCAGATACCCACGGGAGATGCCTCTATGAGACGTCTCGTCCGTTTTTCCGAGGCTTTCAGTTCCGCTTCGGCCTCCTTCCGATCCTCTATCTCCCGGCTCAATTGTTTGATGGCCCGGGTCAGTTCGGCTGTGCGTCTCTCTACCTTTTTTTCAATCTCCTCCCTTACCTTTGATGCCTCGTCGAGCCGAATATTGAGCATGAGCCTTTGGGTGTTGATCCGGTAGGCTGCCGCCATCCCACACAGGATAAGGATGGCCAGGATGCCCATGCCCAAAGGAAGATACCACAGGGCGATGCGCCCTTCCAGCTCCGAAGCGGGCAGGAGAGCAACCACGGACAAAGGGGCGCCCTTGACCGGAACCCGCAGGGCAATCATCTCTATCTTTGATCCATCCTTTTTAAGCGTCTTAATGTGGTGAATTTCTCCGGCCTTCAGACTCCCAAGCTCTGGCAGGGTCGAAAAAGAGTCTTTGAGCGGAGTGTCCGGCGGCGCCAGGATGTGGTGCTTTTCACAGGCAATATACACAAAACGCCCGGATGTCCCCTTGCCCCTCTTGGCGAGATAGTAAATAGTCTTTGGCGAGATCCAGGCAACTATCTGGCCAGTGTATTCACCCTTGAAGAAATAGGGGATGGAGGCCACAACCTCAAGCCGTCTCCTATACTCGACAGAGATTGTCGCCCCTGGACCCTTCGGGCTGAGGAGACCTTTCCAGTCCCTATCGTCCTCCTTCCCCTTAGTCCCGGTCCGTGTATCTACAAGCAGCTTCCCGTCCGCGTCGATGAAAACGATGCGGGGGTAGATCCTTTCCCCTTCGATCTCCTTTTCCCTCAGGAGTCGCTCAAAGGTCTCGGATATGTTGAGGAGGCTGGCCCTCAGACCATATTCCATAGACATGCCCAGGGCCTTATTCTCAAAGAAGGCAAGAATTGATCTGCTCGCAGCCAAGTTCTCGATGTCGTCTTTCCTTTCGGAGCAGTAATAACTCAAAGCAGTGGCATCCTCTTCCGTATTGTGCCTTAACTGGCCCATGGCGAATTCCTGCACCTGGCGGTGGGACTGATAATTTGCAGCTACCAGAAAACCGATGAATCCAATCAGCACAAGAGTCGCCCCCAGGAGGACCAGGGCACCCTTTTTATTACCTGAGGTGAGAAAGAATGTCATATTCGGGTATCCTCATCTAAATGGTGTCTTCGGAGCTTCCCCTTATCTGAAGAACTCGGGGTAGTAATTGAATACAGTCGGGTAGTATTTTTTGACCAGCCGCTCGTAGGTCCCGTCCTTTTTGCATTTCTCAAAGAACCGGTTAAATGACTCTCTGAGCCCGGGCGACGTCTTGGGAAAGGCGTAGGCCATCTCCTGCATGGGCGAAACCGGGCCGATCACCTTGATCTTTCCGGGCCATTTCTCGACGGCGACCAGGGCATCGGCCGCATCCTGAAGGACTGACTCCGCATCACCCTTCATAATGGCCGGCACCAGTTCATTCAGGTTTCCACCGAACAGCCTGATCTCGGCCCCTGCCTCCCTCAGCCCGTAAAGGGATGGGTCGAGGCAGGTGTTTCCGATCCCCAGGATGCTTCGCCCTCTGAGAAGGGCCTTTACCGCAACAACGTCTTTGTTCGGGTCGCCGCTGGGTTTGATCGGCTGGATGCTCGAATCCGCCCGGACCACCAGCCAGATCTGTGTCGGAAAGGTGGGGGTGGAATAGGCGACGACCTTCTCACGCCAGGGGAGGACGGTTAGGCCGCTGGCGATGAGATCGCCCTTTACCGGTACTTCTCCAACCATCTCGACATCGTCACCTCTGGCGATGACTTTTTTCCCGGATAAGTCTCCGATCACATCCTGCCAATCGGTCTTGACGTACACATACTTGGCCCCAAGGTATCCGGCAAATCGTTTGACCATTTCCACATCCAGGCCGTCCCCGCTCCCGGTGACAAAGTTGGCGTAGGGGATGCCCAGGTGACGCAACACACCCCTTTCCTTTACCTCCGCAAGATCCGCCCCGGAGGCAAGTCCCATGGTCAGCATGAATAGCCCGCCAATGGAACAGGCCCAGATGGCCGTATTCAGTAAGACACGCTTGTTTTTCTTCATCGCTTACCCTCCTTGTGATGTTGATGTTATTTGCCCAAGCTGAGCAATGGCCCGTTTTGCTCTTTATGAATCAGTCTTCTGATTCAGGACCTTTTGTTTCAGGATACAAATCGAATTCAGGATATGATTTCTTTGCACAGTCCGGACAGAACTTGCCCATACGGTCTGCGAACTGCTGGACTGGAAGAGAGCCAATGTCATGGAAACTCCACAAACCTCTTCGGTCAAGCTTCTCCGATCTGCTTGCATGTCTTTTTTTGGGTCGCATTCTTGTCTATCCTATTGAAGATTATCCTATCAATTCATAATCAGAGACGGGTGCCAGGTTACTTGAAAGGGGTTGGGGGAATCAGATGGTCCCTCTATGCTATGATACGTGCATAAGTCCTAACCTTGACATCAGCCAAATCCATGCAAGACTGCCAGACCAATTGTGGCAAATGGGCGGAAACGGACATCCTTATTGCCTTGTTGAGCTTGAACAAGACAAATCAACGGTTTTTCAGAAGAGCATAGATATCCTTGATGACCTCCTTAGAAATCTCCCCCATAGCCAGACTCATAGCCTGGGCCAGACCTTGCGGGTTTTTATGCTTGCATGCCTTCTTGACGCTGTAGCTCTTCTGAAAGA
>JABMQV010000220.1 GCA_013203065.1 Desulfobacteraceae bacterium
GTGATGAATGCGGGGATAAACATTTACTGGTTCAAGGTCCAGGCACTGTTTATCGCCAGTTCAGTGGGGGCCTTTGCAGGCGCCTATATGACCCATGTGTATATGTTTGTGGGGATGCCTGTCTTTGCGCTGGACTACTCAATCCTCCCCATTGCAGCCGCAGTGGTGGGAGGGACCGGGACCCTTGCCGGCCCCATGCTGGGGGCCTTTATCCTTGTACCCCTCTCAGAGATCCTGAGAGGCCTTGGGGGGCTCAGGATCGTCTTTTACGGGCTGTTCCTTGTGGTATTCACCGTTGCGTTACCAGAGGGGATCTTTCACTACATCCGAAGGAAATACCATCAGTTTGAGAGATGGGTGGAGGTGGAAGCATGAGCCCTTCCCCTCTTCTTACCGTATCCGGCATCTCCAAGCAATTTGGCGGCGTGCTGGCCGTAGACAGCGTCGACATTGAACTGATGAAGGGAGAGCTCCTGGGGCTTATCGGGCCCAATGGTTCCGGGAAAACTACCACTGTAAATCTGATAACAGGCTTTGTAAAACCAACAGCGGGTGAGGTCTATTATAGGGATGAGAGGATAACCGGCTGGCCCCCGTACAAGGTGGTCAGGCTCGGTATCGCCAGGACCTTTCAGATGGTAAAACCCTTTTATCAGCTCCCGGCCTACAAGAATATGATTATCCCCCTCTATTCACCCAGGGTCAAAGGATTGGCAGGCGGGAAATATGGGGACCGCGATGCAGTAGCCCTGGATCTGCTGGAAGAAGTGGGGTTTGAAAGGGACTCGTTTGTGGCATACAAAGCGGCCAGCGTGCTCCCCCATGGATATCTCAAAAGGCTGGAATTGGCCAAGGCAATTGCCCTGCAGCCCGATCTTCTGATCCTGGATGAGCTCTTCTCTGGCCTGAGCCTGGCCGAGGTGGCGAGCATCGTTCCCATCATTGAAAAACTCCGGATGGAGGGAAAGACCATCATCATGATTGAACACCGGCTGAAGGAGCTTTTCAGGATCGCCGACAGGGTCATTGTCCTCAACTTCGGCGGAAAGATAGCCGACGGGAAACCATCTGGCGTCATGGAAAGCGAGGCGGTCAAGAAGGCCTATCTGGGTACGGAAGCGGGGTGAAGGCCGAGGGCGGAATATGCTTGAAATACACAATTTGATGGTCTTTTTTGAAAATGCCCTGGCCCTTAATGATTTTTCAATGGAGGTCGGCGAGGGTGAGATCGTCGGGGTTATCGGGTCCAACAGCGCGGGCAAGACGACCCTTATGAACACGGTTTCAGGCCTCATCATCGACATGAAGATCAAGGAACAGCGCAAGGGTGGAGAAAGAATAACCCTGTACGGAGAAATTGTTTTCCAGGGTGAAGATATCACGGAAACCCACCCCTATGAGAGGGTAAAGAAGGGGCTTGTCCTCGCCAGGGAGAGACACCCCATATTTCCGGAAAGTGATGTGGCGGAAAACCTCAAGATAGCCGGCCATCAAAGAAAGAAGTCCGAGATAACGGAGATGACTCAATATGTCTTCACCCTGTTTCCGGCCCTTTCCCAACTGCGACGCCGTAAGGCCGGTTTCCTGAGCGGGGGCGAACAGCAGATGCTGTCCATAGGGATGACCCTGATTGTCAAACCGACCCTTCTTCTTCTGGATGAACCGCTGCTGGGACTCAGCCCCATGATGCAGACCTTGCTGGTTGAAGCCATACAGAATTTGAGAAAAGAGTCGGGCATCACCATCTTCATGACCGAACAATTCGCCCGGCCCATACTCCCCATGATCGACAGGGGATATATTCTTGAAAATGGCATGCTCACACTCACCGGGACGGGGGCGGAGCTCATGGACAACCCTGAGATAAAGGCCGCCTACTTTGGAATCTGATCCCATGGGAAATAGTAATAAACACAGCATATCTTCCACATTTGAGAGGGTTGCCCGGAGGAGAGGGGACGACACTGCGGTTATCTATCTGGGCACCAAGTACTCTTATCTCAAGGTGAAGGACCTGGCCAAACGCTTTGCCGCCGCTTTGGCAGACATGGGGCTCCGGCAGGGCCAAAGGATCATCATTTATCTCCCAAACAGCATCCAGTGGGTGATCGTGTGGCTTGGGATTCAGAGAGCGGGTGGGGTGGCCGTTCCCATAACCCCCATTTACACCCCTTACGATCTCAAATACATCGCCAACGACAGCGAAGCAGAGGCGATTATCTGTGCTGACACGAACTTCGGGTACGTGACAAAGGTACTGCCCGAAACCAATCTGAAGCAGGTAATTGTAACAAGAATGGCCGACCTTCTTCCCTGGTGGAAGCGATGCTTTGGCTACCTCTTTGATGTCATCCCAAAGGGAAAGATAGCCTATCACAAGGACACCTATTCCCTGAGAAAGATCTTATCCGATTATCGCAATGGAAAAAGTGATCTGCCGGAACCGATGCAGGAAGGGAGCCCCGTCGTTGAAATCCTCTTTACAGGCGGCACGACCAGATATCCCAAGGGAGTCCCCATAAACCAGGCCCTCTTTCTTACCTGTGCCGAGGAAAACATACGGATGAGCGAACCGATCTTTCCCGCAGAAAAAAACATTATCATGGGCAATGCCCCCCTTTTCCATATCCTGGGACAGACCTGCGGCCTCAGCACCCTCCTGGTGGGTGGGACCCTGATGCTTCAACCAAAAGTCAACCTTGACGCCACACTGGAATCCATTGAACGATTCAAGGCAACAACCATGATAGGCGTCCCCACCCTCTATCGTATGATCCTGGATCATGACCGACTCGACCAGTATGATCTGAGTTCGGTGGGGTACTGGTACAGCGCGGGAGATGTGCTTCCTGTTGAGGTGGGAAAGCGATGGTTCGAGAAATTTCACAAGGTCATCTATCAGGGATATGGTGCAACCGAGACCTGCGGCGGTGTCTCCATGTGCCCCGTGGATATTGATAATCCGCCAAGGAGCGTGGGGACCATTGTGGCCAGCAAGAGCGTCAAGATCGTGGACAGTGAGACCCTGACCTCTGTCAGATTGGGGGAGCCCGGGGAACTGCTTGTCTCATCCGATCACATGGTCACCGAATACATCAACAAACCCGAAGAGACCCTCGAGTCCTTTATTGAGCAGGAGGGGAAAAGATGGTACCGCACCGCCGACATCATGTCCATGGATGAAGAGGGCCATCTCTATTTTGTTGATCGGACCGTTGATACCATAAAACACAAGGGCTACCGGGTATCGGCTTCGGAGATAGAGGCCATTTTACAGGAACACACGGCGGTCATCGCCTCTTGCGTGGTTGGTGTGGAAGATCAGAAGGTGGGAGAGAGGATCAAGGCATTTGTGGTGCTCAGAGAAGATATCAAGGGTGT
Source organism: Desulfobacteraceae bacterium (assembly GCA_013203065.1). The sequence continues at coordinate 3,382 of JABMQV010000220.1, forward strand.
TACAGGCTATGATCTTATCAGGTGGTGCCGGGAAAGACTCGTCTCATACAAGGTCCCCCAATATATCGAATTCAGGGACATGCTCCCAAAGTCCAAGGTCGGAAAACTCCTGAGACGAGAGATCCGCAGCGAAGAAGAGAGAAGGGCAGAGGTGTGAGGTGGTAACCCCACACCTCATTGCCCTGCGTCACAATCAGGAACGTAACCAAATCAGATCAAAAGGATTTTTTGAAGATATCCGCCACGTCCTCAACGCTCAGCGTCCTGGGGGTGTTACCCAGCAAGCGCTGCTCACCGTGGGCCGCTTTTGCCCATTTCGCTATTTTGGTTTGATCGCCGCCCACTTCCGAGAGCGTTGTCGGAAGTCCCACCATCTTGGCCAGTTCGCTCATCCCTGCGACAGCCTCATCTGCTGCCTCCCACGGGGTCAGGCCTTGAACATCAACCCCCATGGCTTCCGCCAGTTTCCTGAACTTCGGCAGACATGAAATGGAAATAGAGCGCATGGTCTCGGCAAAGATCACGATCAGGGCGAGGCCGTGGGAGAGGTGGTACTCCGCCCCGATGGGATAGGCCAGGGCGTGAACCGCACCCACGCCTGCATTATTCAAAGAGATACCCGCCATAAAACTGCCCAAGGCCATGTTGTAGCGGGCCGTCATATCGTTGCCGTTCGCAAAGGCAGGTCCCAGATTTTCCGCAACCAGCTTCGTGGCTTCCAGGGCGATGGTGTCTGTCAATGGGCTGGCGCTGACGGCTACGTAAGCTTCCACTGCGTGGATGAATGCGTCGATTCCAGTTGCCGCCGTGACCGCCTGGGGCATGCTCACCGTCAGGTTGGGGTCTACAATCGCAACATCCGCCAAGATGTTTTGAGCGCTCACCACCCGCTTGAGATTTACTGCCTTGTCCGTGAAAACGGCCATCCGCGTTACCTCTGATCCCGTGCCGGATGTGGTCGTGACCATAATGGTGGGCAGGCCCCGACGGGGCACATTGTCCACCCCGAAAAAATCCTGGATATCCCCCTCATTCGTCATCATCGCCGAAACCACCTTTGTTGTATCCATAGAGCTGCCGCCGCCCACGGCCACAAAGACATCAAACTTGCCCTCTTTGGCCATTTTTGAGGCCTCCAACAGGTTTTGAATGGATGGCTCCGGCTCAACAGTGTCGAAGATGTCGTACTCCAAACCCTCTCCCTTGAGAGACTCGTAAACCGGATCAAGGAGACCCGCCTTGGCCACCCCCGGGTCGGTGAGCAACATAACTCTCCCTGCCCCCAATCGCCTGGCCTCCGCCCCCACCTGACGCACCGTGTCAAATCCAAAAAGTATCCAGTCCGGCGTCCTCACTCTGAATGATCCTAACATTTTTTCCTCCTTTCGTTTACAAGTGAACTGAAGCCAGGGGCCTCATATCGATCCCCGATGACCAAAGCTTTTCCTGAGTGGGAATCCCTATGACGTTCTGTCAGATCGACCCCCCATATCTCTCCCGGACATCCCAAGATTTTCTCCACCCTGAACAAAATAATGGGTTGCCTGGGCCCTTTGCTTGACAAAAGACAAGACCAAAATTCCCTGTATTTTCAATAGAGAAATCAAAGCACCTTTCACGGCTAATGGGTTGGTGGAGGGATTGTTCGCAGCCGTCGATTGTCGGGAAAAGACTTTATTGAACCTCGGTTTCCATTGTCAAGAAAAAAGCGGTGTTTGAGTGATCTTCAGGGGGAAGACAGGCGGTGAAAGGCCCGAAAAATTGGGGGAGACAAAAGTTGAGCAAACGCTCACTATTGTCTTGACACGCATGATCGTGTTTCAGTATAGATAATTTTCCTTCCAGTATCCCATCCCGTTCCATGCCATGGCTCTTGGAACGGAAATTAAGTGAACCGATACCCGGATGAAGACGTGAGGTCGCCTCACGGGCAATGTGTCGAAAAGGGGCATGGAAAAAAGAACGGTCAAGACAAAGATAAAGAATGAAGAACTGATCGACCGGAGAAGGAAACAGATCATCGATGGGGCTATCAAGGTTTTCAACGCCAAAGGATTCCACAAGGCGACGGTGAGAGAAATTGCCAAAGAGGCAGGACTCACCATGGGTTCCCTTTACAATTACATCGCCAGCAAGGAAGATATCATCCATATTGTCTATGATTATATTACCAGGGTCCTCAGA
>JABMQV010000221.1 GCA_013203065.1 Desulfobacteraceae bacterium
GCGAAAAAGAGGAATTCCATGGATCTCTTCAAAAATCTCACCATATTATCTCTTGAACAGGCAACCGTTCTGCCTTATCTCACTTACAGATTGGCCCATGACGGCGCCCAGGTCATCCGGCTGGAGCCCCCCGTCTACGGGGACCCAAATCGCCTTGTGGGCGATAATGTTCTGGGAGAGGAACGGATGAACGCCTATTTTCTGTGTATCAATGCGGGCAAAAAGGCATTGACCCTGAACCTTTCCGAGCCAGAAGGCCAGGAAATATTTCGCTCCCTTATTCGAGATCTGAAAGTAGATATCTTTGCCACAAATCAGCTCCCGAGAAACTACAGGAAACTAGAGATAGATTATGAGACCCTGAGGGCCATGAAACAAGACATCATATGGCTGGGGGTTACCGGCTTCGGACCGGACAGTAACGAAGGGGCCTATGATCCCATCCTGCAGGCTCGGTCCGGGTTAATGGAACTGACCGGGGAGACAGAAGGAGAGCCCCAGGTAATGGGTATCCCCCTCCCCGACATGGGCACCAGCGAGCATGCCTATGGGCTCCTGATGAAGGCCCTTTACCGCCGTGAGGCCACAGGCGAGGGGTCTCACATCGACCTGGCCATGTTTGAGTCCTGCCTTTCATGGCTCACAGTCCCTATTACCCTTTCTGCCAGTTTTGGAAAAGAGATCACCCGAAGGGGCAACACCCACGAGTTTTTCTGCCCGGTCTCCGTCTACAAGACCAGCAACGGATTTGTGTATCTTGCCGTGGGCAATGACAGACAGTGGAAGTCGATGGTTTCCCAGGAAATGTTCAGGTCCCTTGACCGGCCTGGGTATGAAAAAAATGAAGGCCGGATAAGAGATGTAGAAACGCTGAATCGGAAGATCAATAGGGTTACGCGAGATCACACCTCCGAAGAACTGATAGAATTGTTTAAGGCCATCACGGTTCCCATCAGCAAGATTAAGACCATCCCGGAGGTGGTAACCGATCCCCTTGTCAAGAGGAGACTGCTTTTTTCCATTGATCCGGTAACAAGAACAAAGATCACCCTGGCACCACCTCCCAACATGACCCCCTTCCTTGAACAATCAGAAAGCCAGCTCTCCTTTCCCCCGCGTTTTGGTGAACACAACCGGGAAATTTACGGCGAGCGGCTCGGGTATTCGGAAGAAGACCTCAGCAGACTGAGGGAGAAGAAAATAATATGAGGGGATGGGGAAACGAAGGGACGGTGGGACAGTGGAACAGGAGAACTGCGGAGACAGGATAGGAGATAGGGTTATGGACATCATTGTTCTGGTAAAACAGGTACCTGATACCACCGAGGTCAAACTGGATCCCAAGACAGGAAATCTGATCAGGGAAGGCGTTGAAAGCATTATAAATCCGGATGACCGCCACGCACTGGAAGCGGCAATTGATCTGCAGGAGATCCATGGTGGAAAAGTGACAGCCCTCTCCATGGGGCCGCCCCAGGTAATTGATGCCATATCGGAGGCCTTGGGAATGGGGGTGGACGAAGGCATACTTCTTACGGATAAGGCCTTTGGCGGGGCCGACACCTGGGCGACCTCCTTTACCCTTGGCAAGGCCATTGAAAAAATCGAAAAATACGATCTGATCCTCTGTGGGCGACAGGCAATCGATGGGGACACCGCGCAGATCGGTCCGCAGGTGGCGGACTACCTCAATATCCCCCAGGTCAGCTATGTGTGCGAGATCGAGAAGATTGAGGAAGACGCACTGGTGGCCAAAACCCGGCTTGAGGATGGCTTTGAGCGGGTGCGCTGCGGCCTGCCGGCCTTGTTGACAGTGATCGGGGAGTTGAATACCCCCCGGTATCCTCTGGTGGGGAGAGTGCTTGATGCCTGCAAAGAAAAGGCACCCATCAAGGTCTGGAACGCGGCTGATATCGGTGTTCAGACCAGCCAGGTGGGATTGGAAGGCTCCTTGACCCACGTCATCAAGACATTTGCCCCCAAGTTTAAGAGGGAGACGGAGATGCTGAAGGGGGATACCCGCGAGATGGTGGGGGACCTGATGGGGAGGCTGAAGGAAAACAGGCTAACTTAGAAAACGGAGACAAAGAACATGACCATCTGCATCGAAATCGACCTGTGTAACGGTTGTAAACTCTGTTTGAAGGCATGCCCGTACGGGGCCGTGGAACTTGAGGAGGGAAAGGCGCGTATTCTGGAGCGGTGTACCGGTTGCGGCGCCTGTATGGAAGCCTGTAAACAAAAGGCCATCCAGACAGATGCCCAGCCGAGGTCTATCCCCGATTTCAGCGACAGAAAAGGGGTGTGGGTCTTTGCGGAGCAGAGGGGTGGCAAATTGAACCGGGTGACGCTGGAATTGCTGGGCAAGGCGCGGGAACTGGCTGATACCCTGAATCAGGATGTGTCCGCCCTGCTGCTGGGCCATGGAGTTTCAGACCTGGGTGAGACCCTGATAAGCTATGGGGCCCAAAAGGTCTATCTGGTCGAGCATCCCACCTTGAAGATGTACCGGACGACCGCATATACCCAGGTCATCCAAGAACTGGTGAATCAATTCAAACCGAATATCTTTCTCGTGGGTGCCACGTATTTAGGTCGGGACCTGGCCCCTCGCGTGTCTCGACGCGTGGGCGTGGGGCTCACCGCCGATTGCACAGAACTTGAAATAGAGCCTGATGAGTCCATCCTCCTCCAGACCAGGCCCGCCTTTGGGGGGAATGTCATGGCAACCATCGCCAACAGGTACTCGCGCCCGCAGATGGCAACTGTCCGACCGGGGGTGATGGCGGCCGAAAAAA
>JABMQV010000222.1 GCA_013203065.1 Desulfobacteraceae bacterium
ATCCAAGGACACCCGATTCCGCAACGATGTTCTGGCCTCAAGGATCGAGCACCTCTCTGTCATTGATGTGCTTTATACCATGATGGCTGTAAGAAACAAGAGGCGGGCAGATGAGCATTCTAAGAAAATTATTGAAGCCGCGGTGCCTAAACTCTACTAAATCATTACACGAAGGACCGCCAGGGAAATTTTTTCTGAAGGGAGGGGGTTTTTTATGAGAGAGATAACATACATTGAAGCCATTAACGAGGCCTTGATCGAGGAAATGGAACGTGACGAAAAGGTCTTCATTATGGGTGAGGACATTGCGGTGGGCTATGGGGGGGGTGGCGTTTTTGGCGCAACCAGAGGCCTCCTGGATCGATTTGGTGAGAAACGGGTGATCGACACCCCGCTTTCTGAGTCTGCCATAGCGGGATGTGCTGGTGGGGCAGCCCTGATGGGGTACCGCCCCATTGCAGAGATCATGTTTGGCGATTTTCTCCCCCTGACAGCCGATCACATGGTCAACGTCACGTCAAAAATGAGATGGGTGCTGGGGGGAGATGTTGATGTCCCCATTGTCTATCGAACCGCCTATGGCGCGGGGGTTGGAGCAGGTCTGCACCATTCCCAGAGTCTGGAAGCATGGTTTGCCCATATCCCGGGTATGAAAGTCGTGATGCCTTCAACACCGGCGGATGCAAAGGGGCTGCTCAAGTCGGCCATAAGGGACAATGACCCGGTGCTGTTCATGGAACATAAGTTCCTTTATAAGAGGCTCAAGGGCCCGGTCCCTGAAGAGGAGTATCTGACCCCCATCGGCCGGGGCGACGTGAAACGGGAGGGAGAAGATATTTCCATCATCGCCACGGGCGCAATGGTCCAGCAAGCCCTTGAGGCAGCCAAGATCCTGGAAAAGGAAGGGGTTAGTGCGGAAGTGGTGGACCCCCGTACTATTTTGCCCCTTGATGAGGAGATCATTTTGAACTCCGTCGAGAAAACAGGGGGAGCGGTAATTGTACATGAAGCGCCCACTACCGGGGGATTTGGGGGTGAAATCGCTGCCTTGTTGGCGGACAAGGGGATAGATTTTCTAGACGGTCCTGTCAAGCGCGTGGGGGCCTTATTTTGCCCGATTCCCTCCTCTCCTGAGATGGAGCAATTCTACCTTCCCAATGCGGACAAGATCGTGAAGGCAGCCAGAGAAATCCTCACGTTTTCGGCAGGAGAATGATCATGTATGAGATAAAGGTGCCGGAAGCGGGGTTTAACATAACGGAGGCCGTCGTGGCCAAATGGCTCAAGTCCCTTGAAGAAGAGGTTGAGCTGGGTGAAGCCGTCGTAACCGTAGAAACTGACAAGATAAATGTGGAGATCCCTGCCGAAGGTTCCGGGGTCTTAAGAGGGATTTTTTATCAGGAAGGGGAAACCGCACCCGTTGGCGGTGTTCTGGGTGTCATTGGAGAAGAAGGGGAAGTTATTCCTGAGGAAATAAGGGGAGCGAAAGGGCCAGGACAAGCCAGGGAGTCTGATGTAACTGCCACGAGTCAAGAGGGCAAGGCAGAGGAAGGCCCTTCTGCTGGCAGACCTGCAAAGAAAAGGAGGGTTTCGCCCACTGCGAAGGCCATTGCGCGGGTTCACGGCGTAGATCTGGCTGAAATATCCTCAGGCAGCGGACCAAAAGGAAGAATCGTAAAGGCCGACGTCCTTAAATTCATTGAGAAGAAATCTCGGGTTAAACCGGATACGCCCGGTACGGATGTCAAAGCCAAAGATTCCCGGAAGACAGAGGGGAGAGAAAAGGTCAAGTTTGTTGGGTGGCGAAAAGTCATTGCAGACAGAATGACTACGAGTGTCAGGGAGGTTCCCCATTATAATAATGCGGTAGAGATCGATGTGACGGATCTATCAGAGATGATAGCAGCCGCGAGGTCCCGGGAAGATCAACCACGGCTCACGTACCTTCCTTTTATAATGAAAGCAATAAAGGTCGGTATCGACTTGATACCTGAGGTCAATGCATATTGCTATGAAGACGGGTTTGTTGTTCAAGATGCCCTGAACATTGGCGTTGCGGTGGATCTGGGTGAGAAACTTCTTGTGCCCGTGGTCAAGGACGTCAAGGATAAGTCAATACTGCAATTAGCCGAAGAAGTACGTGAAATAATATTAAAAACAAGGGATGACAAACTTGAACCGAAAGACATAACCGGAGGGACGATCACCATTACCAATGCGGGTGTTTATGGTATCATGTATGGCACTCCCATTATTCTTCAGCCCCAGACCACGATTATGTCGTTAGGGGCTGTACGGGAGGTACCCTCTGTGATTGATGGGACAATAGCAATTAGAAAGAAAATGATCATCGTATGCTCCTTTGATCACAGGGTGGTCAATGGAGGACCTGGTGCCCGATTTATGAGAGAAGTGAAGGCTCACTTGGAAGATCTAAACAGGCTCATGGTAAGCATGCGTTGAGGGGTCTTTTCAAGTATTAATATACCCTATGAGATGGGGTAAAATGTAATTCATGGTCCTGCCTCCATGAGCTGAAACTATTTATAAAGGGACATGGCGACACTCATCTGAGCTCAATGGAGCGGGATTTCTGTAGCACTATGAACATGATGGTTTTCTGGAGGAAATGGGATGGAACTCTCGAACAATGATTTACAGAAAATGCTTTATTGGATGGTGTTGGGCAGGAGGCTCGAGGAAAAGATAACGGTTCTTTTCAGAGAGAGCAGACTGCGCGGGCACCATCATCCCGGCATCGGACAAGAAGCAGCCAATGTGGGGGCCGCTTACGGTTTACAGGAGAAGGATTGTATCACCCTCATTCACCGGGGAAAAATCCCTGAATTGATCAAAGGGATGGGCCTTAAAGATCTGATGGCGGGGTATTACGCGAAGAAGGAGGGCATTGAAGGGGGAAGAGCACCCACAGGGTCACATATGTATGGAGATCTTTCAAAAGGCATAATACCAGGTCCCGGAATTATCGGGTCTGCGATTCCCCTGGCTGCAGGTGTTGGACTTGCCCTGGATAGGGATGGAAATGGGGCTGTGGTGGAATGCTTTTTTGGAGATGGCGCCTCAAATAGAGGTGACTTCCACGAAGGCCTCAACATGGCAGCCGTGATGAACTTGCCTGTTATCTTTCAGCTTGTAAACAATGGCTATGCAATGTCTGTCTCAGCCAAGAAATCCACCCGAATTCAATCCCTGTCGGATCGTGCCCAGGATTATGGGATACCGGGTGTCACCGTAGATGGGAATGATGTACGCGCCGTTTATGAGGTGACTGAAAAGGCAATTGAAAGGGCCAGAAATGGGGAAGGCCCCTCCCTCATAGAGTGTGTGGTCCACAGGTGGACGGGACATTCCATCAGCGATGCGGATATCTATCGGACGGATGGGGAAAGGCTCGAAGGGGAGAAACACGATCCCAACGCGAGGTTTAAGAACGAACTGATCGATGAAGGAATTCTCACGGAGCAGGGCTGTCTGGACGTGGAAAAGCAGGTGGCGGATGAAATCGAGGAGACCGTCCGCTATTGCGAAAATGAGTGTCACGACCCGGACCCTTCAGATATCATGAGGGGAGTCTATGCCAGTAATTGATCAGACCTTTTGGACACATAAATAACTGAGTAGGTTAAAGATGTCACCTCGCCTTGATGGTAAGATAGCCCTTGTGACCGGGGCAGGCCGCGGCATTGGACGCAGCATTAGTCTTGCGCTGGCAGATGCCGGGGCACAAGTCGTCGTTTGTGCGAGAACTGTCAGACAGATTGAGGAAGTTGAGCAGGAGATTATCCGAGCCGGAGGCAAGGCCATTTTAATACCGGCGGACATATCCGATGAAAAGGATGTCAACTTGCTATTCGAAAAAATCGATACCGCATTCAATAAACTGGATATCATTGTTAATAACGCAGGAATTGGGATTTTCAAAGAGGTGGTTGATTTGCCAATTGGTGATTTTGACCGGGTCATGAGCGTTAATCTGCGCGGAACATTTCTCTGCTGTCAAAGAGCCATGAGGGCAATGATACCAAACAAGAACGGCTATATCATTAACATCGCCAGCGTCGCAGGCTTCAGAGGATACCCGAGACAATCGGCATACTGTGCAAGCAAACACGGAATCATGGGGATCACAAAGGCTCTTTCAATTGAGGCTCAAAAACATAATATCCGGATCTCTGCAATTCTTCCTGGATCGGTTGACACAGAACTGATTGCATATGCTCGGCCGGACATTGAGAAGGTTGATCTCATTCGACCGGAAGACATAGCTTTGACCGTTATTTTCATGCTCTCTCTTTCCGATCACGCCGCCATAGACCAGATTTATATCAGGCGGAGAAACAGCGATCCCTTTTAGCGGATCAACGAAAAAACAGAAAAAGCATGTCCAGGAGTTACAGTTTTCCAAAGATGGGTGGTCCAAAGAAAGCTTGACAGAAGAATCCGTTTCCATTTACATAATCAGGCGTTGGAGGCAGATAAACTACGGGCTCTGATACCATGTGTCAGGGACTGCCAAAGACGATGGCGAGAGAGTTTCTTCCAGGGATACCACAGGAGTTGGGTCTTATGGGCATCATCGTTGAGAACGTGACCAGAGTTTTTGAAGGCAAAACGGCGCTGGATAATATTTCCCTGGAAATAAAAGATGGGGACTTTTGCACTTTCCTGGCTCCATCCGGACATGGTAAGACGACCTTGCTTCGGGTGATGGCCGGAATCGACAAGCCGGATAAGGGCACAATCTATTATGACGGTAAGGACGTGACCAATCTGACTGTGCGCGAGAGAAACATCGCCATGGTCTACCAGCAGTTTGTCAACTATCCGGCCATGACGGTTTACGAGAACATCGCCTCCCCGCTTAGAGTATCAAGGGAAAAACTGACAAAGGAAGAGATTGACAGGAGAGTCATGGAGTGTGCCAATCTTCTCAAAATCGGGGAACTCATGGACCAGCACCCATCAGAACTCAGCGGTGGACAGCAACAGCGGCTGGCCATAGCCAGGTCCATCGTCAAAGAGGCTGATTATATTTTTCTCGATGAGCCATTGACCAACCTGGACTATAAATTGCGTGAAGAACTTCGTCTGGAGCTCAAAAATATTTTCCGACGCCGCCAGCGAGGGGCGGTTATCTTTGCAACACCCGAACCGGTGGATGCCTTGTCCCTCGCCACACACGTGGGTTTTTTACATGAGGGGAGATTGATCCAGTTCGGACTGGTTGATGAGGTCTACCATAATCCCTGTTCCACCGAGGTAGGGGCCTACTTCAGTTATCCAGCCATGAACATCTTTGAGTGCCGAAAAATGACCCGGGACGGAAGGCTTTTTTTCAAGGCATCAGATGAATTGATGATAGATGTGGATGAATTTCGCGACCTCTTGATAAAGGACCGCTGCCTGTTAGGTATTCGCGCCCACGGGCTCAATACTGTGGAAAGCGGTGACTACACCCTTCCCATTCAGGCCACTGTGGAACTGTCGGAGGTCGTTGGCTCAGACACTGAGTTACATTTGAACCATCACGGTATTCCCCTGATTGCGCTGGTCCAGGGGATGGGGAGCTATACAATTGATACCGACATAACGGTATACGTCAACCCACGTCGGTTTTTTGTCTATGACAAAGATGATGGCGGATTAATCGCCAAGACGCATTAAGGCTGAAATTACCATATACACCAGCCTGCCTGGGAAAGCGGGAGACCATCATGGCAAGAGTAGAATTGAAGTCCATTTACCACTCCTATACCTTGCCCCAAAAGGATGCGGAGAAGATATCCATTCCGAACGAGTGTGTGGGAACAGAGGGTTTTGTGGTCGAAAACCTGAACCTTTTATGGGAAAATGGTACGGCCAATGCACTGCTTGGTCCCTCTGGGTGTGGAAAAACCACGATTCTGAACATCATTTCAGGCCTGGTGAAACCTACAAGCGGAACCATCCTTTTCAACGACAAGAACGTCACAGGATATATGCCCAGAGAAAGGCATGTGGCACAGGTCTTCCAGTTCCCCGTGGTTTATGACACCATGAATGTTTATAGCAATCTGGAATTTCCCCTCGAAAACCGAGGGGTATCAAAAAAAGATATCCGCAGAAGAATCGAGACCATCGCCGAAATCCTCGATTTGAAGGACAAGTTAAAGGCCCCTATAGGATCCCTCACCCCTGCTGAAAAGCAGAAAGTCTCCCTGGGAAGGGGAATCGTGAGGGAGGACACGGCAGCCATCCTCCTTGATGAGCCTTTGACGGTCATTGATCCCAAAGAGAAGTGGGGGCTTCGAAGGAAACTCAAGAAAGTCCAGAAGGAACTTAAAATCACCATGATTTACGTAACGCACGATCAGCACGAGGCATTGACCTTTGCAGATCATGTTTCGGTTGTTAAGGAGGGTCAACTGGTTCAAACGGGGTCGCCGGAGCAATTGTATGCTGATCCCCAGAGCCCTTTCATCGGGTATTTTATCGGCACCCCCGGAATGAATTTGTTTGACTGCGTTCTTACGGATGTAGGCCTGCAGTCAGGAAATATTGTCATACCTATTTCAGAAGCAATCAGATCCAGACTCGTTCTGACCCACGGATCCAGCTTTCAGTTTGGAATTCGACCTGAATTCGTCCAAATAAGCTCGATCAGAAAAGAGAAGTGGCATCCTTTCACGGTAACAGCCGTCGAAAGTCTGGGGGCCTACAAAATTTTGACCTTGAGCTCAAATGACGTTGAGATAAAGAGCCGCGCCCCAGAAGACATGAACGTGTCTGAGGAGGATCACGTCTGGATAAATTTCCCGGAAGACAAATCAAGGATCTTCCACAAGGATATGAGATTGGTCTGATTCACGACGCGAATTCAGACACCTGATTCAACTTTCAGCTTCAGGGCTAAAAAGACTGTCCGGTTCAAGGGCCGTGAGAGTAATCGGGCAGGGAGATTTCCAGGAGGTAACGTGAATGAAGAACAGAGCCTGGCTTTTCGTTACGCCCGTCTTGTTTCTTGTGGCGTTGAACGCGTTTGTCCCCATTATGGCGGTCATCAATTATTCGCTGCATTACAGTTTCGCTGGTTCCGCACCGGAATTCGCGGGTCTTAAGAACTACATTCAAGTATTCACCGATCCTGACTTCCTGGGCGCTCTCAGACGTCAGTTCATATTCAGTTCTTGTGTTCTGCTGGTCCAGATTCCCTTGGGGATTCTCATTGCCATGCAACTGCCAAAGAGCGGCAAATCGGTAAGTGTGTGTCTGGTCTTATTGGGAATTCCGCTGTTGATACCGCACACGGTGGTGGGGCTCCTATGGCGGATCATGACGGTGTACGAGGTGGGGATAATAAGTAAGATTTTCTCCTATGTATTTGATTATTCATACCGGGTCACGCAAAACCCCATGGATGCAGTTCTTACGATTTTTTTCCTGGATGTGTGGCACTGGACTCCACTGGTGGTTTTGCTTTCCTATGCGGGATTGGTGGCAATCCCTGATCAATTCTATCAGGCTGCGGCCATCGATGGCGCTTCGGCCTGGAAGACTTTCAGATATGTCACCCTGCCCAAACTGCGATCCGTCTTGATTATTGCACTATTGCTACGTTTTATGGACTCCTTTATGATCTATGCAGAACCCTTCATCATATCGGGGGGTGGACCTGGCAATTGGAATACCTATCTCAATCAATACGTTGCCAGAAAGGCCGAATCTTACGAATTGGGCTATGCAGGGGCCGCATCAATCGCCTACCTGTACATTGTGGTGGTCTGCTGTTTTATTTTCTACACCATAATGACCAACCTGGGGAAAGGAATAAAGCGATGAAAAAAAGAACCATCTTCCTCGTCTGTTTTTACATACTCCTTATGTTCCCCATTTACTGGATGATCGTAAATTCTCTCAAGACCGAGAAAGAGATTTTTACCATGACCACGTTCTTTCCAAAAGAGATCACATTTGCTAATTATATCGAAATATTCACCAATCCCATATGGACGGACAGCCTCATCAATTCTATCATTTATGTGTGTCTGAACGTGGTCATCACGCTTCTTGCCGCAATCCCCGGGGCCTATGCTTTTTCACGGTGGAAATTCCGCGGAAGCAACCACCTCTTTTTCTGGCTGCTTACAAACCGTATGGCGCCTGCAGCGATATTCATGATCCCGTTTACAGAACTCTATTTTACCCTCAAGCTTTTCGACACGCATCTGGGAGTGGCCCTCGCCCACTGCCTTTTCAATATTCCGTTGGCCGTCTGGATCCTTGAAGGCTTCATGTCCGCCATTCCAAAAGAGATCGATGAAACGGCCTTCATCGACGGATTCAGCTTCTTCCGTTTTTTTCGCAAGGTTTTCTTTCCGCTGATCGCCCCCGGGATTGGGGTCGCCGCCTTTTTTGCCTTCACCTTCTCCTGGGTGGAGATGATCATCGCCAAAACACTGACGGGTCCCATTGCCAAACCCATGGTGGTAACCATCGCGGTGGCCCAGCAGGCCGTTGAAGGGACCCGCTGGGGACTGATGTCGGCCCTGACCGTGGTGATGATTCTCCCGGGTATTTTCGTGGTCTATTTTGTAAGACATTATATGGCAAAAGGCTTTTCCTTGGGGAGGGTGTGAGCAATGGAATGGCTGGAAGAACAAGTCAGATGGATGCAGTGGAGCCTTCCGAGTGCAGTCTTCTTTTTGGCGCTTTTCTTTACCCTTATTGGCATGAGTATCTGGGAAGGGTACCGGCCCTGTGTGCGCCGTAAGGGGTTTCTCCCAATGGTCACTACACGTGGCGACCGGCTCTTTCTTGGAATTATATCGACCATAGGCATCTGCATGATTTGGATCGGCCTGTTTAAAGGCGTCCTCATGATCTTACCGCTGATCATAGCAGCTGTTTGGTTTTTTGTCCTGGCAAAATGGGGATAACCAAACAGCGGATTTGAGTGAAAACGGGTGAATGAGACATCAGGCCCGAGACAAAGCTTATTTTTTAAAAGAAAGGAGGTGAAAACGACTGATTGCTGTCCGTACTGAATGAAGCGTGTGGTGAAAGGTATTCGTCGCTAATCGATCTTGTCGTATAACAAAGGAGGACAAAGATGACAAAAAAGATGCTATCTGTCGGTGCGTGTTTTATCATTTTGGGCCTCGCTTTTGCGTGTTTTCTTTCTCCCGTAGAAGCGGCTGTTGGTAAAAAAACCGCAGCGGCCATCGAAAAATGGATCAATGAGTTCCAGCCATCGGCCTTCAGTAAAGAAGAGCAAAGGAAGGAATTGGAATGGTTCGCCGAAGCAGCCAAACCCTACCGTGGCATGACAATCACCTCTTGCTCAGAGACCATAGCTCCCCACGTCTTTGAACATGATATCCTCACAAAGGCCTTCCAGGAAATTACGGGCATTACCGCGAAACACGACCTCATTGGCGAAGGTGATGTGGTCGACCGTATCGCGCGACAGGTGCAAACCAGACGAAAACTCTATGACGTTTTCATCAATGATGCTGACCTTGTTGGGTGGCATTTGCGTTCGGGTGCTATCGTCAATCTGACCGAATATATGGCTGGAGAGGGGAAGGCCGTTACCGATCCCTACCTCGATCTGGACGATTTTCTAAATCTGGAATTCGGCCAGGATTACGATGGAAATCAATTACAGCTTCCGGACCAGCAGTTTGCCGCGCTTTACTGGTACCGTTATGACTGGTTCAACAGGCCGGACCTGAAAGCAGCCTTCAAGAAAAAGTACGGCTACGAGTTGGCTGTGCCACTGAATTGGTCTGCCTATGAAGACATTGCGGAATTTTTTACAGGCCGGGTGATTGATGGAAAGAAACGATGGGGCCACTTTGACTTCGCAAAAAAGGGACCGGACCTTGGCTGGCGCTTTACCGACGCATGGCTCTCCATTGCAGGCGCCTCTGACAAAGGCCTTCCCAATGGCTTTCCCGTTGATGACTGGGGAATCCGCGTCAACGAGAAACGCATTCCCGTCGGCGCCTCTGTGGAGCGGGGTGGGGCCGTAAACAGCCCTGCATCCATTTATGCCTTAGAAAAATATCTCACCTGGGCAAGGAAATATGCGCCCCCCAGTGTCTACTCCGTGAGCGCCACGGAGATGCTTGGCTACGCCAAGGGCGGTGATATTGCTCAATTCTGTTTCTATTATATCGTTGGACTCTGGGATCCCGGATTTCACAAGCCTCCCATGGTTGATGCTGCAGGGAACCTCAACTGGCGGGTAGCCCCTGTTCCCCACGGCAAGTACTGGCAGGAAGGAATGAAGGTGGGATATCAGGACTGCGGCGCATGGACGATTCCCAAAAACGTAAAAGGCAAGAATCGTGATGCAGCATGGCTCTGGGCCCAGTTTTGCGTCTCCAAAACCGTTCAACTCAAGAAGTTCCTCTATGGCAACGGACCCATCCGGAAATCCAGCATATTTCATCCCTACGTGTCAGAGCGAATGGGAAAATGGGGTGGTGTTATCGAGTTTTACCGATCCAAATATGAAAAACTGTACACGGACTCCGGCGTAAATGTACCGCACTACCCGCTATTGGCGGAACAATGGTGGAGACACATAGGGCCGGCTCTCAACGGAGACATCACCGCTGAGGAGGCAATGAACAACCTGGCCAAGGACATGGACGATCTCATGGGCAAAATGAGACTCCCCAAATACAATCCCGTCCTCAATCCTATAATGCCAAAGGAGTTCTGGCTGGACAAATCCAAGAATCCGGGAGCACCATGGCCTGAAATAAAGGAAAGAGAAAAACCTCAAACCATGAAATATGAAGAATTGGTAGAGAAGTGGAAATAGTAAACTAGGTGTATGATGGGAAGGGCGCTCAGTGCGTGCTTCCCATCATAGAACTGTTGCGAATACAGAGAAAAATTTTTTCTGCCCTCGCCCTAAAGCTTCAGGTGCGTTTTAACAATCAATTGGGCAGCCTCCATCAAATCTGATCCCACCGCCACATACCCATGGTTTTTCATCACGATCGGTTTATCGTCCTTTCCAAGCGTATCACATGTGATCTTGGCCAGGGCGAGTGAGCCATAGGGCTCTTCCGTTGCCGTTTCCTTGACCTTTCCAGCCAGCACCTCTGAAGAAGGGATATTGTGGACGTGAACCACTGCCTCGGCATCAGGTCTGCACTGGAGTATCAGGTAATGGAGAAGTGTTTCAGCTGAAGGTTTCCTGACACCAATGTAGTTCACCTTCATCTCCTCAACCGAGCAATAGGGAACATAGACGATTTCTTCTTTTTCAAGCACTTTAAGGTTTGCCCCGGAGGCTGTAATGGCCATACCATCAGCGAACCTCATACTGAAGTTTCCTGCATTTTGAGGGACCATGCTGTGTTTACTTGCGAGATCCGCACATTCTTTGAAAAGCGGAAAAATCTCATCAAAGCCATGAGGCAACTCCTCATCAAGTTTGATTGCATCAAACTTGACTCCCACGTATCCGTTCATCAATTCCTTGCCCTTTTCGTCAGTTCCTGTCATATTTTCGTTTCTCCTTTCAAATCGTTTCCAAAAACTTTAGCTTAAGGTCTATAGTATGATTATGGGACCCTTTTACCGGCTTGTCTCCTACTCTTCAGACAGACCACTACGCTATCTTACCACCATCAACCACCATGCTGTGCCCTGTAACATAGGAGGCTGCCTCTGAGCAGAGCCAGACAGCTGCCTCGGCCACCTCCTCTTCAGAAGCCTGTTTTCCAAAAAGAACACACTTCCGATGAGTAAACAGGTCCCCTCCCAAGGCATCGCCACTTTTTAGCGTCCCATCGACGGTCCTGAGGCCAGTCCAGGGGACCTCCGAAAGAGATACCCGCCCCAGCCATACCTCACATTCTTGAGCCCTTACTACTGCCGTACCGTTACTTGCGATCGAAAAAGATGTTTTTTCCTGTTGAAGCGAGGGCGATACCCATGATTACGGCGGCATCCACCAGTTTCATTTCCCGGGCAACGGCGCCGATACGATACATAATACGGTTGTCTGCGTTCATAAGAGAAGCTGTCTTCACCGCCGAACCAAGGGCAATACCCAAATCCAGCAGCTTATATGCACAGTTCGGGCCGGCGAACTGAACATCGACCTGAGGTGCCTCGGTAATGCCCTTACAATCAGAATACCCGCATGCTCCACAGTTAAGTCCCAGGGGTTTGGCAGTTTTCACACCAATGAGGACAACGGCCCCCGAGGCCTTCACATTTCCCCCATCACGATCAAAGCTCTTTAAACCCTTGCGCTCGCCATAGGCAACCATCTCATCGCCCAACCTGGCTAAATCAGGGCCGTCCACAATCTTGATTTCAATGTCGTCAATCCCTCCGCTCTTGGGAGCGGTACGGGCAGCTACAGCCATGAGTTCTGCAATAATTCCTAGTCCATCCATCAATAAATCCTCCTTATTTTGTTTTTGAAATTTTATCCTGTTCAAATATAAAATAAAGCATCTCCAAAGCCTTCGCCACTTGTCCTTCACCGCATTTGCGCCGGTTTTCCACTGTCCAATAGGCTTTTCTTTTAGCCTGGTCTGAGATATCAACTCCCAGGATGTCTCTGCAATACAGTGATCCTTCAAATTCCTTGAATTTATTCAAATATGCCGAGACCAATTCATAGGTATATTCCTTACGCCTTGCTTCTTCTTCAGAAAGCTCAACGCGGCCAAATTTCTGACTCAGGGCCATTACACCTCCTGACACGGCGCCACAAATTTCCCCACGATTTCCCATTCCGCCCCCAAATCCGGTGGCGCTTTTTAGAACATCATCGTTACGAATCTCAAGGAGTTCTTGACAACATAATAGGGTGGTTTGGGCGCAGTTATACCCGGAAATGAGGTATTGCACTGCGTTTTCCATGATGACATCTTTAGACAGGGTCATGGGTTCAGGCCTTTTCATTTACTGATACAACATTCCAGGGGCTCATTTGATATGAATCGCCGGATTTCCTGCGCAACTCTCTTGCATGAATTGGCTGCTGTTTCTTTACTGGAACCCGCGATGTGGGGCGTGAGCGTCAAGTTATCCAATTCCAGGAGGGGGTAACTGCTGTCAATGGGCTCCACATCAAACGTATCAAGTACGGCTCCGGCAATCCAGCCTTCTTTAAGTGCCCGATAAAGGGCCTTATAGTCCATAAGGGGTCCACGCCCGGAATTGACGATACAGGCAGAGGGCTTCATCATTCTCAATTCCTTTTCGCCGATCATGCCTGTTGTCTCCTCGGTGACCCTTGCATGAAGACTCACCACATCAGATGCCCTCAACAGGGTCTCAAGATCTACCATTTCCACCTTGAGTTCTTTAAAGACGTCTGAAGGAACGTAAGGATCTGATGCGATCACCCTCATTCTCAAAGCATTGAGCATGGGTGCCACCAATTGCCCGATTATTCCAAAACCAACCAGCCCGGCCGTCTGCCCACGTATTTCCGTGGGGGCCCGTTCATACCGATAGCAGTCAGAACGCCATATGCCTTTTTTCATATCCGCATGGCATTCTGCAATCCTTTTGACGTGTGAAAAAATCATGGCTAACGTGAATTCTGCAACCGCAGTGGCATTCCGCCCCGGTACGTTGACAACCGGGATGCCCTTTTCCGCAGCAAACGCAACATTGGCGTTGACCGGCCCTCCCCGGGTCACCCCAATCAGTTTCAATCTCGGAGCAGATTCGATGACACGTCTGGTTATGGGTGCAAGGTCGGTGACAATAATATCCACATCACCCACCCGTTGAATAATCTCATCCACATCACCAACAGCCTCATGGACCTCCTCAATGGTATAAAACGGTTCATCTGGCCAGGCATTTTCCATGAATTTATAGGAGACATCAATCTGGAGATCAGCCAGTTGCTCATTAATAGCCCTTTCAAAGAGCTCGTTCCTCAGAAATCGGTCTCCAATTACCAAAATTGTCCACTTGTTCTTGTTCATCATTCCCATGTGCCTTTGGTTTTCCAAATTTTCTAATTTTAAAGCTTCCTCTGACATTTTAGAAGGTCCGGGTGGAAAAATCCCTCACGTCCCCGGAGCTCTCCACATGGGAGTCAGGAGTCCCTTATTCACGATATCCATGACTTCCATGTATACGTCATTCCATCGTTGATAAAATCCTTTGTACTTTTCGTGGGCTTTCATATTGGGGTGGAATACCCTTTCCGTCTCGACCCATTTTTCCACGGCATCCTGAGGACTCTTGAAGAGCCCGGC
>JABMQV010000223.1 GCA_013203065.1 Desulfobacteraceae bacterium
ATGAGTGCTGATAGTCACTTGAAAGACAAGGTTATTTTGGTGGTGGATGACGAACCCGATGTCCTGGAGACCGTGGAGGAAGAGCTGGACATGTGCCTCATGCACAAGGCGGCCGATTATGACACTGCGCTTCAGTACCTCCTGAGCTACACCTATGATATCGTGATCCTGGATATCATGGGGGTAAATGGTTTTGAACTCCTCAAGACTGCTGTATCAAGAGGGTTTCCAACGGTCATGCTCACGGCCCACGCTCTTTCACCGGAGTCTCTGAAGAAATCCATAAAGCTGGGTGCGGTTTCCTTCCTTCCCAAGGAGAAGATCTCGGAGCTTCGGTCATATCTTGAAGATGTGGTCCTGGGTGAGGGCAAGCCGGTCTGGACAAAGCTGTTTGACAAGCTGGGAGGGTATTTTGAAAAGCGATTTGGCCCGGACTGGAAGGAAAGGGACAAATTTTTCCAGGAATTTGAGGAACAGTTAAAAAAGGACCTGGGGGATCAGTCCTGATCCGTAAGGCCGGGTTTTCTCGGTCACCTTGCCATGGAATTCATGCAGTGGCGTGCTATGCCGTTCCTGGTTGGAGTCCCATCTTGTATGGCCACTTGCAGAACCTTACAAGGGAGCACCCTGTTGACGCAGCATGATACGTCTTGCCAATCGGTGTGTTTCTGAAAAGAATCCAGAACAGGGGAGGGCACGAGATGCGGGGGCGAACAAGCCGAAGTACCGTGCCTCTGGCCTTCCTTTTCTCTTTCCGCATACACTCAACACGCAGCGAAATCATCTTCTGAATGAAGAACCGGAAAGCCCTTAATCCCCTCTCATTCGGAGATGATGAAGCAATGATCAAGGCTATCCATCTCATCGGTAGGCGGGAGGGGCCTGGCACTCTTTGGGGACAAGGCGTGAGAAGGATGGCCGAGAAGGTCTTACCAAAGGACTGGATACCCTGCCGAACAGGTTCTTTAAGGAACCCCTGAATGGGGGACCATGCCAGGGTCGCGTTGCTGAGCTTGGTGAGTTATTGGAAGAGTACTATCTGGTACGTGGCTGGAATCCAGACGGGAGGCCCAGGGACCAGAAATTAAAAGAATTTATGGAGGTCAGTGATGTTTATACCCGAAGGCGTTTATGTTGCTATGCTCACGGCATTTTCCGGGGATGGGTCAATTAACGAAAAGGAGATGAGGCGAATTGTCGATTTTCTCGTCGAATCCGGTGTCCACGGTCTGTTCCCCGTCAGTACCGTTGGGGAATATATCCATATGAGCCAAGAGGAGAAGGTTCGGCTTATGGAGATCGTCGTGGATCAGAGCGGTGGGAAAGTTTGTGTGACCCCGGGGGTTGGAAGCACCGTCCCGGCCGATGCCATCAGGCTGGCCAGGAAGGCGGAAGAACTGGGCTGTCAAGGGGTAGTCGTTCCGCCACCATATTTCTATCCCCTCTCCCAGGAAATGATCGGGAAGTATTTTGAGACCATCGCTGACGAAGTAGATCTGCCCATCATACTCTATAATATCCCGCTTTTTACTCAACCTCTGAGCTATGATTTGGTCGAACGGCTCTCGAGACGAAAAAATATCGTAGCCATGAAGGAGAGCAGTGGGAGCATGGTCGATTTTCTCCATTTTATGGACAAGATCAGGCTTTTGGGCGAGGACATGAGCTTTCTGACAGGAAGAGAGGAAGCCCTCCTGCCCTGCCTGATGATGGGGGCGAAAGGGTGTATGACCGCCACCTCGGGTATTCTCCCGGAGATCATGGTGGGGATCTATAATGCCTGGCAGGAGGGGAATTATGCCGAGGCAAGAGACCTCCAGTTTTCAGTGCTTCTGTTGATCCGGACAATGTCCGCACTACCCTTTCCCCTTGGCTTCAAGGTGGCAATGGAGACAAGGGGGTTCGAAATGGGCCCTCCCAAACAGCCCCTCTCGGATGCTGAGAGGTCTAACTACAAAACCATGAAGGCGAGAATAGAAAAGATCATGAATCCTTTTCTGGAAAAAATGAACCAGAAACCAAGGGCGGTTCACAGTCCACCAACCTAAGAAAAGGGGCCTGAAGGGGACATTTCCACCACTCCAGAACCTCCCGCTTATTTTCCCTGGACTCATTGAGAAGTCACGAAATTAGCACACAAGAAAGGGCCAAACGTCGTTATGCACGGTCAGTATCGGTGTCTTGAAATGGTGTTTTTTTAACAACAGGGGTTATGAACCAATCGGGGGTTTTTTGGCAATGATGACGAAAAAGATCAGACAATTTAAGGAGAGACTCAAGGATGGATATGTTGTTGGGCCGTTTTCAAAGACAGCCGATCCGGCATTCGTCGAAATTATGGGTCATGCCGGATGTGATTTTGTTATTCTTGATCTGGAACACGGGCCAAACAGTGTTCAGACGGTCCAGGGTCTTATCCGTGCGGCCCAGGTGGCCGACATATTTCCCATTGTGAGGGTCAAGGAGAAGCCCTCTTCAACCATTGGAGAGGCCCTGGATATTGGCGCAGGGGGAATCCATGTCCCTCAAATCACAGATGCGAAAACCGCAGAAGATGTTATGCAGCAGGCAAAATTTGCACCGGACGGCATGAGGGGGGTCTGCAGGTTTGTAAGGGCCGCAGATTATTCCTCAAAGGATCGCTTTGAATATTTCAGGGAGGCAAATGAGGCTGTCATCGTGTTGGGACTGGAGGGAACAGAGGCCTTGGAAAATGTGGATGAGATCATGGCGGTTGAGGGCATTGACATCATTTTTGTCGGACCCTACGATCTATCACAGTCACTGGGCATCACAGGACAGATAGATGATCCTCTTGTTGCGGAGGAGATGAAAAAGATCATTGATAAGGGGGTGCGAAAAGGGATTGCGGTAGGGACCTTTGTTGAAACAACTGAAAGCGCCATAAAGTGGAGAGACCTCGGGGTGAAGTATCTGTGCTACTCCGTGGATGTGGGGGTCTTCCATGATGCCTTTCGAGAAGTCGTCCACCGAATAAGATCGACAGGATAGGAGAATAGAATGCAGAGGTTTGTAACTTTCGGAGAGATCATGCTACGCCTAAAGGCTCCGGGGACTGAAAGACTCCTCCAGAGCCCTTGCCTGGAGGCCACATTTGGAGGGGGAGAGGCAAACGTAGCCGTAGGGCTTGCCCGGTTAGGGTTGGATGTCGCTTACGTGTCCGTTATCCCTGAAAACGCCGTGGGTGCGGCCTGCATCGGGGAGCTCGGAAGACATGGCGTTGATACGTCCCTGATACTCAGGAGCGGGGAAAGGCTGGGTATCTATTTCCTAGAACCAGGCGCAAACCAGAGGCCTTCAACGGTGCTGTACGACAGGGCTCACTCGGCCATTGCCGAGGCCTCCCCAGGGGATATGGATTGGGTCAGTGTTTTTGAGGGAACAACATGGTTTCATATAACCGGTATCACCCCCGCCCTTTCCCAATCGGCCGCTGATCTCTCCCTGGAGGCGGTGAAACAGGCGAGGGAAAGCGGCGTGATTGTCTCTTGTGACCTCAATTTTCGAAAAAAGCTTTGGAAGTACGGAAAGACTGCGCCGGAGGTCATGGGAGATCTCGTGCAGTATGTTGATGTGGCGGTCGGAAACGAGGAAGACTGCCAGAAATCTCTGGGAATAGAAGTCGCGGTGGAGGTGGAATCCGGAAGGCTTGAGGTAGAGAAATACAGGGAGCTTACCGGGAAGGTATTAGAGCGGTTTCCAAACCTCAAGAGAATCGCCATCACTATGCGAGAGAGCTATTCTGCGGACCACAATGGCTGGTCCGCGGTTTTGAATAACCGCAGTGAATTCCTCCTTTCAAGAAAATACGATATTCGAGATATTGTTGACCGCGTGGGTACAGGGGACTCTTTTGCGGCAGGCCTTATTTACGGGGTCAATAATCTCGAGAGCGACCAGGACGCATTGGAGTTCGCGGTGGCGGCTTCCTGCTTGAAACACTCCATCCCGGGTGATCTCCCCCTTATCTCCCGAGGGGAGGTGGAGAGGCTCGTCAGGGGCGCAGGGTCGGGAAGGGTTCAAAGGTAGTATTTGGCGTGGGTGGCCTTTGGGCCCTGCCGGATTGAATTCGGATTCATAAAGAAAAGAGCCCCCTTAAACCAAGGGGGCTCCATAAGGCCTCTTCTATTTTCGGGAAACCTTTGTAATCAGATAAACAGCTGCATCTTGCTATCAATGGCCTCGTCCAGGAATGTTGCCACGCCTGCATAGTCCAGCCCTGGATAGTCGATCATCTCTTCCCGCTTAAACCCCATGAGATCCATAGACATTTCACATATATAGATCTTTACACCCATTTCTCCGGCCAATTCGAGCATTTCCTCCATTGAGGCCACGTTCTTCTTTTTCATAAGCGATTTCATCATGGCAGTACCCATGCCGCCCATATTCATCTTGGAAAGCTTCAAATCGCCCGTACCCGTGGGTAGCATGGTTCCAAACATCTTACCCATCATGTCCTTACCACCGACTTTCTTGCCTTTGTCCCTGAGGAGCGGCGTGCCCCAGAACGTGAAGAACATCACCACGTCCAGACCCATTGCCACGGCTCCTGTGGCAATGATCAACGATGCCAACGCCTTATCCAGATCGCCACTGAACATGATCATGGAGAGTTTGTTCTCTTGTGTTTTCTTCTGAAGCGCCTCCAACTGGGTCTTTACCTCG
>JABMQV010000224.1 GCA_013203065.1 Desulfobacteraceae bacterium
ACTATTTCTGTGGTTGTGCTCAATCGGCGCAGCCAAATCTGCCCCAAATCCGGGCGCCAATTCTGCGAAGTGATTTTTGCGCAAGCCCTAAGGGGAAAGGAGAATCTTTATGGATAGAGAAAGAGCGGTCGACCAGGCCATTTCCCAGATAGAAAAACAATTTGGCCGGGGTGCGATTATGAAGATGGGGGAGGAAAAGATAGTCGATGTACCGGCAATCTCCACGGGGTCACTGGCCTTGGATCTGGCCCTTGGAGTGGGGGGTGTCCCGCGAGGGAGGGTTGTGGAGATATACGGACCAGAGTCCTCAGGTAAGACCACCCTGGCCCTTCATATTGCTGCCGAGGCACAGGTAAAGGGAGGCATGGTGGCATTTGTGGATGCCGAGCATGCCCTGGATGTTGCCTACGCCAGAAAGTTGGGCGTGGATGTTGACAGCCTCCTGGTCTCCCAGCCCGATACCGGGGAGCAAGCCCTGGATATTGCGGAGATCCTGGTCAGGAGCGGAGCCATTGATGTCCTGATCATAGATTCCGTGGCCGCACTCGTGCCAAGGGCCGAGATTGAGGGGGACATGGGAGACCAGCATATGGGTCTGCAGGCCCGGCTTATGTCTCAGGCCCTCAGGAAACTTACCGCTGCCATCAGTAAATCCAGGTCTTCTGTGATTTTTATTAACCAGATCAGGATGAAAATAGGGGTTATGTTCGGGAGTCCCGAGACCACAACCGGCGGGAATGCCTTGAAGTTTTACGCAACCCAGCGGTTGGATATACGACGGATAGGCGCCATTAAAGAGGGAGACCAGGTGGTGGGAAACAGGACCCGCGTAAAGGTGGTAAAGAATAAGATTGCCCCCCCCTTCAAGGATGCGGAGTTTGACATAATCTATGGAGAGGGGATCTCCAAGGAGGGTGATATTCTTGATTTGGGCGTTTCTCTGGACATCGTGGAGAAAAGCGGGGCATGGTATTCCTTTGGAGACGAAAGGATCGGGCAGGGCAGGCAGAACGTAAGGCGTTTTTTGGCCGAGAATACTGATATCAGGGATAAAATTGCTGAACAGATTATGGAAAAGACAGGGCTGAAAGCGAGCAGGGAAGGGGAAAGCAATGGTCAGGAAGAAACGCCCGAAGCGTAAATGAGGATCGGGCGGGCAGATCATTATTCCGAGGTTTCGAAACCCCATGTTTTACAAAGTTAAGAGGTAACGATACGGATGATTCAAATGGATTTTAGAGAGGTCAGACAAAAATTTCTTGACTACTTTAAGGCACACGGCCACGAGGTTGTCACCAGTTCTTCGCTGCGTCCAAAGGATGACCCCAGCCTGCTTTTTACAAACGCAGGCATGGTCCAGTTCAAGGGGCTCTTCCTTGGGGAGGAGAAGAGGAGTTATACCAGGGCAGCTACATCCCAAAAGTGTGTGAGAGCGGGCGGAAAGCACAATGATCTTGATAATGTTGGCTACACGCCGCGGCACCATACCTTTTTTGAAATGCTCGGGAACTTTTCCTTTGGGGACTATTTCAAGGAGGAGGCCATAGAATGGGGGTGGGAACTCCTGACTGAGGGCTATGGCCTGCCGGGCGACAAATTATGTGTTTCCATCTACAAGGATGATGACGAGGCTTATGAGATATGGACGGGTAAGATGGGCATTCCCGACGATAGAATCGTCCGCCTGGGTGAGAAGGATAACTTCTGGGCCATGGGAGATACGGGTCCCTGCGGCCCCTGCTCAGAGATCCATCTCGACCAGGGTCCTTCCCTTGGGTGCGGGCAACCAGGCTGTGCCCCGGGATGTGATTGCAATCGATATCTGGAGATATGGAACCTGGTCTTTACCCAGTTTGACCGGGACCCGGATGGCACCCTGACACCCCTCCCAAGACCCAACATTGACACGGGCATGGGACTTGAGAGACTGACCGCCGTGGTTCAAGGGGTGACTTCCAATTATGATACCGACATTTTTGGGGGGCTTATTTCCCATATAGAGGACCTCTCCCAAAGGGCATACGGCGATGACGAAAAGCAGGATGTGGCTTTCCGGGTAATCTCTGATCATGCCCGTGCAGTGACTTTCCTGATTGGTGACGGGATCATGCCTTCAAATGAAGGCAGGGGCTACGTCCTGAGACGCATTATCCGTAGGGCCATACGTTTTGGACAGTTGCTCGGGTTAAAGGATTCTTTTCTGAGGCCCGTATGCAGCAAAGTGGTTCAGGTTATGGGTCAGGATTACGACGAACTCCTTCGGTCCAGGAGTTTTATTGAAGGGGTCGTGAGTAATGAGGAAGGACGTTTTTCCGATACACTGCATCACGGGATGCGGGTGCTTGATGAAGAGATCAACAAGATAAGGGAGAAGGAAGGGGATACCATCTCCGGCGATGTGGCCTTTAAGCTTTATGACACCTTTGGCCTATCAGTGGATATCGTAGAGGATGTGGCCCGGGATGAAGGCCTCAATCTGGACATGGAGGGGTATGGGAAGGCCATGACCAGACAACGACGTCTGTCGCAGGAATCGTGGAGGGGAAGTGGGGAAGAAGAGATCCCGGAGGCCATTCGAGGCTTGATGGGCCACAGCATCACCGCCCGTTTTTTGGGCTATGAGACCCTTGTTTCAGAGGCACAGGTGGTTGCAGTGTTCTCAGAAGGAAAAGAAATCAGCCTGCATGAGGCAGACACCCATGCCGAGGTCGTGCTGGACCAAACACCCTTTTATGGGGAGGCTGGCGGCCAGGTTGGTGACACAGGGTGGCTCACAAACGGTGAGGGGCTGAGGTTTCGTGTCACAAAGACCCTCAAATACGGCCAGGACCTCATCATTCACAAGGGGCATCTGGAGTCAGGGCGTCTTGCCATTGGCGAAACGGTAAAAGCACATGTTGATGAAGAGAAACGGAATGCCACGGCCCTTAATCATTCGGCCACTCACCTTCTCCACTCGGCCCTGCGGGAGGTGTTGGGGGACCATGTGAAGCAGGCGGGCTCACTGGTTTCACCGGAAAGGCTTCGCTTCGACTTTAGCCATTTTACCCAAGTGTCTTCGGACAAGTTGATGGAGGTCGAGCAGATAATTAACAGGCATATCCGCGCCAATCTACCCATCGATACGAATGAAATGTCCAGGGAAGATGCCATGAAGACGGGGGCAACGGCTATTTTTGAGGAGCGATATGGAGATAGGGTAAGACTGGTGCGTGTTGGCGGTGGTGTCAGCATGGAACTTTGTGGGGGAACTCACACGGGGCGTACGGGGGACATCGGGCTTTTTCGAATTGTGGGTGAGGGGTCCGTGGCTGCCAATGTCCGCCGGATAGAGGCCCTGACCGGAGCGGTGGCGCTTGGGCATGACCAGAGACAGGAAAGAGATCTGAAATCGGTTGCCAATCTCCTCAAGGCCGCTCCCGATAAAGTGGGAGAAAGGCTTGAACGGCTCCTCAAGGATATGAGAGATAAGGAAAGTGAGATCGAATCCCTGAAGGCGAATTTCCTTGCCAAAAAATCGGATACCTTTCTTTCCGGAGTAAAGGAGATTGGGGGGATCAAGGTGGTTTCACAGGAACTGGAGGCCGATTCTCAGAAAGAAATCCGGGAAACCGCGGACCGAATAAGGGATAAACTTAATTCCGGTATTATCCTGTTGGGTGCAAAGGCGCATGGGAAGGCCATGTTGACCTGTGTGGTAACCAAAGACTTGACGGATCGATTCAAGGCAGGGGAGATCATCGGACGTCTGTCGAGCATCGTGGGAGGAAGGGGAGGGGGTCGCCCGGATATGGCCCAGGGCGGAGGGGGGCAAACGGAAAACCTGGGAAAGGCCCTGGAGGCAATTTACGGTCTACTTGAGAAAGGAGGGGATTAATTTCCGCCACCACGATTCCTTTTTGACCACTTTCTCTTCGGCCAGCTTTTCCTTGCATTTTCGCAGACGCTCCAGGGCAACCTGGTATTGGCCCAGATCAGGGTAGTGTTCAATCAGATACAGATACCTTTCCATGGCTGTCCGGTATCTTTTCATCTTGTAGTAATAATTGCCCACATATAATTCATATTCCGCCAGTTTTATGTAGCACTGCCTGATCTTTCTGCGTGCCATGACTGCATATTCGCTTCTTCGATATCTCCTGAGCAGCCGTTCAAACTCGTCTTTGGCCTTTAGCGTGTGGGTCTGATCCCTGTCAATCGTGCTTATCTGGTTAAAGCTACACATGCCTTTCTGGTAAATGACATAAGGAATGTTTGGATTTTTGGGGTGTAGCCTCTCAAATTCCCCATAGGCATCAAAGGCTTCCAGATAGAGATTTCTCCTGAAATAGGCATCGGCCATCTTGAGTTCTGCCTCTACGGCAAACTTGCTGTAAGGATACTTGTCTTTTACCTGTTGGAAGATCTCAGTGGCCTCTTCATATTTCCCTTTCTTAAAATCTTCGATGCCCTCGGTCCATAGCTGGGCAGGGGTCTTTTCTTCTTTTTCGAAGATCCAATTCCAGAGGGCGCACCCATTGAGGAAAAAGACCAACAAGGTTCCGAACAAGAGCCATCTGGCGATATCGAAGGGTTTGGGTATAATCATTTTAAGGAGTTAGCGCGAGGATTCAAGGTACCGCTCTGCAGCAAAGGCAGCCGTAGCCCCTTCACCAACTGCGGTGGATATCTGGCGGAGTAACTTCGATCTAATATCCCCTGCGGCAAACACACCGGGTACAGTGGTTTCCATGTTGTCGTTGGTCAATACAAATCCAATTTCGTCCAATTCCAGTAGCCCCTTTACAGGCTCGTTGTTGGGGACATAACCGATAAACACAAAGACCCCATGGACCGGCAGGTGAGATGTCTTCCCGGTCTTGACGTTCTTGAGGTCAACGCCCTCGACCCCGGTTTCCCCCGCAATCTTTGTGGGGATGGTATCCCAGTGGAATTCAATTTTTTCTTCAGCCATGGCTCGGTCCTGCAAGAGTTTGATGGCCCTCAGCTCGTTTCGCCGATGTATCAGGTGGATCTTACTTGCAAACCGGGTCAGGTAGATGGCTTCTTCCACTGCAGTATCGCCGCCCCCGATCACTGCAACCTCATAATCCCTGTAGAAAGGACCATCACATGTGGCGCAATAGGAAACCCCTTTTCCCGTCAAAAGCTCTTCTCCCTCAATCCCCAGTTTATGAGGTGCTGCTCCGCAGGTCAGAATAATGGCCTTTGTTGAGATTGACCCCTTATCGGTGACAACGACCTTCTCTTGCCCGGAGAGTTCCAAGCCGATCACCTCCTGACTCAGAATCTCAAGGCCAAATTTTTCGGCATGGGTCTTCATTCTTTCAACCAGTTCGAAGCCCGATAGTCCGTCCGGAAAGCCGGGATAATTCTCAACCCAATCGGTGGTGAGAACTTGACCGCCGGGTAAAAGCCTCTCAATCAAAAGGGTCTTGAGGCGCGATCTTGCGGCATATAGCCCCGCTGTCAGTCCGGCAGGGCCTCCACCTATAATGATCAGATCTTCCATGGTGATCCAAATAAACAAAAACCCCGCCTTTTCCACTATGGCAGGGTGAGCAGTTTCATGGCTGCCACCTATAACAGCTTTTTCAATTCCTCATCGAGGTGGCTCTTGGGCTGGGCGCCAATGATCATCTTGGCGACATCGCCCCCCTTAAAGAGAATAAGGGTGGGAATGTTCCTTATACCAAACTTTGCGGGGGTTTCACGGTTTGCATCCACATCCATTTTGGCGATTTTTATCTTGCCTTTGTACTCCTGGGCCAATTCCTCCACCACGGGTCCTACCATCTTACATGGGCCACACCATTCGGCCCAAAAGTCGACCATGACCGGAATATCGGATTTGATAATTTCTTCTTCAAAATTTGCATCCGTTACCTGCAACAGATCGGACATGCTTCCTCTCCTTTCAATACGATATTTTTGGAAAAAGATTAACACGGGTCCATGGTCTTGTCAACCGAAAGGCTCCACCCGTGTTTACAAGATAGGCCCAATGGATTTTCGTACTGGTAGGACGGCGGGGAAAAGATAAGACAAGAGGTCTTGTATCTCGAAGGATTACTGGTCGCCCTTCTCCAGGAACGACTTTAGGTTATTGATAATGGTGACTGGAACAGGCCCTGAACGGGTGTAAAGATCCAGGAGCTGATAAGGGACCTTGATCCCTTCCTGTACTTTTTCCGGTTCTATTCCCTTTTCTTTGATCTGTGACATTAACTCGATAAGTTGTTCAGACTCCATCACGAAACTCCTCATTTTTTATTCTTGGAGGGTTTTTGGTCGGGCGGATAGATAAATTTGGGAACCATATCATACGTCCAGGGGAGGCCCCACCACTGCCATCCATAGTGCCTTCTCTTGTTAAAACCATGAATCCGGTTTCTTTTTGCCAACTGACGGTAGAACTTGTTCTTGTTGCTGTCTTTGAAGGTGGGGAATTGAGGTCCTTCAAAGCCATCCTCTATGTCATAGGTATTTTTAAAGCCAGCCTTTACAAGTTCCTTGGCAGCAAGGGCACTTCGGGTTCCATCCCGGGAAAGAATTAACAAATTGTCCGTCTTCTTAAATACCTTGCTTATTTCTTTAACAAAATTCTCGTTTATCTTACTAAGTTTGTAACCGACTTTTCCATCCTTTTTTTGGAATTCATTGGTCATGAACAGATAAGGAAAGAGATGGGCATTGATCGGATGGCCAACAAACTGGTATTCGGCCCTGGTCCTGATATCAATAAGGTAGGTGGCCGGCACCGCGTTTAGCATATCATGTGCTTCAATACTCAAGATCTTTTTGGGTTCCTCTGCAAGGCTATCTCCACTCGGTGAAAACGTGAGGAAAAATCCTAAGAAAACAACAAGACCCGACCACAAGGCTTTCTGACTCATGATTTCTTCTTCTCTTGTCTGTGGTGACCCAAATTCCTGGACCGTTTGGTAAGGGATTTCGATTTTGCCGACAGGGGCAGATTGAATACCTAATGGTCCAAACCCATGCCCTCAATACCCAACATTTCGAAACAAAGTAATAGTCCAACACCATTTTGTTTGTCAACGAAAAACATCGATACTGCTATAACTCTCTTGACACCCATACAACAAAAGCTTAATATCTGTCGCCATTTATCGGGCAGCCCGGCTGATCTGGATAACGGTCTAATCATCAAAAAACGAACAATCCTGCCGTACATTTTCCGTGATGCAGTGTTGGGAGACGAGATAAAGGGGTATGAACCCCTTCTGATGTCCTTTGGGGGAAATCTAATATGGCCCCGAGTAATGTATATTTTGCAGATCTCAGAGCGTCTCCAAAAGAAAACCTGCCGTCCAAATTAGCAAGGCTAATGGATAGTGCCGGCCTGAAGGAGGTTATCTTTCCCCGAGAGCTTATTGCCATCAAGCTTCACTTTGGTGAAAAAGGTAACACGGCCTTCATCCGCCCGATCTTTATTCGACGAATTGTGGACTGTGTAAGAGAATTGGGGGCGTCACCTTTCTTGACCGATACAAATACCCTCTATGCGGGGACAAGGGGAAATAGCGTGGCCCATATCAACACGGCAATCGAAAATGGCTTTGCCTACTCGGTTATGAATGCACCCGTTATCATCGCCGATGGCATGCGGGGGGGCTCTTTTTCAAGGGTCAGGATCGACCAAGAAATTATAAAAACCGCTTACCTTGGAAAGGAAATTGTCGAATCCGATGCCCTTATCGGTGTTGCCCATTTCAAAGGGCACGAGTTGGCGGGCTTCGGGGGCACCATCAAGAATTTGGGCATGGGTTGTGCGTCAAGGAAGGGGAAATTGGAACAACATTCCGATCTAAGCCCAAAGGTCAAACGCAAGAAATGTGTGGGATGCGGGGATTGCGCTCAACACTGTGCCCAAGTCGCGATTGCGCTGATAGAAGAAAAGGCTGTCATCAACCCCGAAAAATGTGTGGGTTGTGGTGAATGCATCCTGATTTGCCCAAACAAGGCCATCGATGTTCGGTGGAGCGGGGATACGGCGGCCTTTCAGAAAAAAATGGTTGAATACACCCTGGCTGTTTTGAAGGGGAAAAAGATGAAGGCCTTTTTCCTTAATTTCCTGACCGACATTTCTCCGGCCTGTGACTGCCACGGTCATAGCGATGCCCCTATCGTAAATGATGTTGGCATTGTGGCATCGAAGGACCCTGTTGCCATCGACCAGGCATCAGTGGATCTCGTCAACCGTCAGGTGGTCTCTGACGGGAGTTGCCTTAAGACCCACACCAAAGCGGGCGAGGACAAGTTCAGGGGGGTGTATCCAAAAATTGACTGGTCTGTCCAATTGGATTATGGTGAAGCTTTGGGACTTGGCAGCCGTGAATACGAGCTGATTAGCATTTAGAATTGATGTCTTCCGGGGAGAGGGCGCCTCTGGAAGGGAAAGGCAATTTTCAAGAACTCAAAAAGGAGAGGATTATGGAAATCAGAGTGGTGCATGCCGATGAGAGTCAACGAAAGCCAAAGCCGACCGACGAAACCAAACTTGGATTCGGTGAAATTCTCGCGGATCACATGTTTTTGGTTGATTACGAGGCCGGGAAAGGGTGGTTTGACGCTCGTATTGAACCTTACGGGGATATCGCAGTCGATCCTGCTGCCATGGCGCTTCACTACGGACAAGAGATATTTGAGGGGCTCAAGGCTTATCGTGGAAACGATGGGGGTATTCGCCTTTTTAGGGCCCGTGAAAACTATAAAAGGTTGAATCTCTCGGCCCAAAGGCTATGCATGCCGGAAGTGGATGTTGACCTGGCCATGGAGGGAATGAAGCAACTGGTTCTGTTGGACAGGGATTGGGTGCCCAGGAGCCATGGAACTTCTCTCTATATAAGGCCGACCATGTTCGCAACCGAGCCCCATTTGGGTGTGAGAATTTCCACAGCCTACCTTTTTTTCATCATTATCGGCCCTGTCGGGGCTTACTACAAAGAAGGGCTGAACCCCATCAAGATCTATGTGGAGGACTTCTATGTCCGGGCTGCCATTGGCGGGACCGGGGAGGCCAAGACCGCAGGTAACTATGCTTCCAGTCTGTTGGCTGCCGAGGAGGCAAAAAAGAAAGGCTTCACTCAGGTGATGTGGCTGGATGCGGCGGAAAGGAAATATGTTGAAGAAGTAGGGACCATGAATATGTTTTTCCTTGTTGACGACGAGGTGATCACGGCCCCTTTAACGGGGAGTATCCTGCCTGGGATCACGAGGGATTCTGTGATCCGGATCGTGAAGGACTGGGGAATGAAGCTATCGGAACGATCCCTTTCCATTGACGAAGTAATTGAGGCAGCCAGGGGTGGGAGACTAAAAGAGGCCTTTGGTACGGGCACCGCTGCTGTTATATCACCGGTAGGCCAGATTACGTACAAAGGCGAAGACCATATCGTGGCCGGGGGCAAGATGGGAGAGCTTTCCCAGAGACTCTATGATGAAATTGTAGGGATGCAGTATGGAGAAAAACCCGATCCCCACGGATGGGTCGAGAGAATTGATTAGAATCCAAAGGCATTTTCATGAAAACCATGGATTAGTCAAGAGGTAATGAAATGATACCCACCATAGAATGGGACGGTCAATATGTCAGGATGATTGATCAAAGAAAGCTCCCATCCAGGATTGAATGGTATGTGTGCAGGGGATACAGAGATGTCATAAAGGCCATTGAAAAGATGGTGATCCGCGGTGCCCCTGCCATAGGCGTGGCGGCGGCTATGGGACTTGCCCTTGGGGGGTTCTCCATCAGAACGAAATCCACCGCCACTTTTATGGACAAGTTCAAAAAGATGGGCCAAGAGATGCTTCTGGCCCGGCCCACCGCCGTAAACCTCAGATGGGCCGTGGAGAGGATGGTGGGTCTAGTTGAAAGGATGAAGACGGTCCCGGTGGATGAGATCAAGAGTGTCCTCAAGGAGGAATCCGAAAAGATCCTTGCCGAGGATATTGAGATCAACCGGAGGATGGGGTTGAATGGGCAAGAACTTGTCCCGGCCAAGGCGACCATTTTGACCCACTGTAACGCCGGTTCATTAGCGACTGGCGGTTATGGGACGGCACTGGGCGTGATACGGGCGGCGCACGAAAAGGGAAAGAAGATAAAGGTGATTGCCGATGAGACCAGGCCGTGGCTCCAGGGTCTCCGCTTGACGGCCTTCGAATTGATGGAGGATGGGATCCCTGTCAGTGTCATCGTTGACAACGCAGCGGGATCACTGATGCGGCAAGGAATGATTGACGTTGTGGTTACCGGTGCCGACAGGATCGCCGCAAATGGAGATGTGGCCAACAAGATCGGTACATACCAGGTGGCCGTGCTGGCCAAGGCCAACAAGATCCCCTTTTACGTGGCAGCACCCATCTCCACAATTGATCCGACCACCAGGAATGGGGCTATGATTCCACTGGAAGAGAGGGGAGGGGATGAGGTCTTCCGGTTTGGTAAAAAGAGGATAGGGCCCGAGGGGGTCTCTGTCCTCAATCCCGCCTTTGACATTACACCAGCCAAA
Source organism: Desulfobacteraceae bacterium (assembly GCA_013203065.1). Next base: position 10,539 of record JABMQV010000224.1, read on the forward strand.
TATGTCTCTGCCATAATCACCGAGAAAAAGGTTATCAGGCCGCCTTTTGGGAGAGGAATCAAAGCCTTACTCCCCTGATGGGTTGCAGGGGATCACGGTTTTTTTGTTTATATCCTCAAGTCCTGCTCCAACGTCGCGATCAACCTGTTAAGTTCCTTTTGTTTGGCGTTGCGTTGGTCTTGTAAAAGCCTCTGTCTGTTCTTCATTGTCTCCAGTTGCGTTTCCTGCTGATCCAGCTGTTTGACATACCGGCTCCGCAGACTCTTTTCTTCGACGGTTTTCCCCAGGCCCTTTAGGTTTTCCCTGAGTCTTTTCTGATCCTCAAATATTTGCCTCCGTTCTTTTTTTAGTTCTCTGATGCCCCTGTCGATGCCGGCAATTTCCGCCTTGAGCCCAGCGATTTTTTCCAGCTGCCTTTGGGAATTTTCATCAAGATATCTCTTCCGGGCAAAGATGAGGATATCATCGGGCGTCAGATTGGTCACCATGATGGTTTCCCAACTATCTCTTACTTCGCGGACAGCAAACTTTGTCAGTTTCTCGCCCGGTGCCGTCACTTTAAAGCGTATGTAGTTATCTGTTATTTCGAGGGGTTTTTCTGTATTAAGCAGCTTCCAGTTTGCGTGGTAGGGGTGTTCGATAATGACTGTTTTGGTCTGGTCATCCTTGTTGTCCAGGTTGTAGGTCTTTGTCTCGACAATTCCCCGATGAATACGCATGACACCACGGTTTATAACGACCCTGTCAACCCTTTCGCTCTTGCTCCCCTGTTTGGTATTTACATGGAGGCCCAGATCAACTGCATAGGTAATATATCGTTCCTCTCCCGGCCTGACGGTCTTGATTAGGGCATCACCAGCGTAACTGTCACCCTGCATCACTGTCAGAGGACCCCCTTCCAACATCAGGCCTGTGGTATTCTTGAGTTTGACCGCTGCCAGGGGATTCTTCGCCAGCATCTTTTCATTGTACAGATCAACCGCTTCTCCCTCGACCTCCGTGGCGACGATGGGGACCAGGGCAGATTGATTTTGCTTTATGGTCACGGGGTGGGCAATCTTATATTCAAACAGGTCTCCCATCTCCCGGGTAACCACCTGGGCCCTCAGTTCTCTCATCTTTTCCTCAAGATGAACCTCAGCGGGACGTTCGGCTTCCAGCCGGTCGGCCATCCCAAAGGATTTCA
>JABMQV010000225.1 GCA_013203065.1 Desulfobacteraceae bacterium
GTCGGGTTGCAAGCAAGACTTTTATGTCATGCGAATCCTTGACAGTAACATGATCATCATGATCCCTACCAGTAATGTGAATAATGTTGGACTGAGAGACATTATCCCTCTGGCCGAAATTCCCAAGCTTTACTCCATTTTGAAAAAGAGGGATGTCACACTTGACAGCCAGACCTGGAACCGTCGGTATCGGGAATATATGGATAAGATTAAGACCGGGTCCGTCTTCGAAGTTGCCGAGGTTTACCGTGATCTGTTGATTTTGAGGTTGGACAAGGAACTCTCCTTTGGGGAAAGAAAAATGCTGGATACGGCCAGGGGGCTTTTGGTCAAAGAGATATCTCTTGCCAAGGATGTTGGTGAAGAACAGGTAGAAGAGGAGCTTGACAGGATGTTTGCTTGAATCCCTCCGTTGTGTCCAAAATGGACCATGATTCAGATAGGACATTCTTTTATGATGTCCCCGAAGACATCCCAGATATTCGATTAGATGTCTTTTTGTTTACCCGTTCAACCGGCCTATCACGATCGAAGATACAGGCGCTTATAAGGGATGGGAATGTAAGGATAAACGACTCCGATTCCAAACCAAGCTATCGATTGAAGGCAGGTGATCAGGTCTCTTTTTCAATCCCCTCTCTCCCCACCCAAATCCTGGAACCTGAGGCGGTAGAATTTGGCATAATCCATGAGGATGGGTCCATAATTGTCGTAAACAAGCCGCCGGGACTTGTTGTTCACCCTGCTCCGGGTCACTCTCATGGCACGCTGGTGCATGGTCTGCTTCAACACTGCGAGGGCCTCTCCGGGATAGGCGGTGAATTGCGACCGGGGGTGGTCCATCGTCTGGACAAGGACACCTCAGGGGTCATGGTGGTGGCCAAGAATGACCGGGCCCACAGACGACTTGCCCGGCAGTTCAAGTCGGGGATGGTGAAAAAGGAGTATGTTGCGCTCGTCCATGGCAAAATGAAGGGAAAAGAGGGAGAAATTGATCTTTCCATTGCCCGCCACCCGAAGAAGAGAAAAGAGATGTCAGTCACTGATTCCGGGGGCAGGCGGGCAATTACCGTATGGGAGAAAATTGAGGAATTTCACGGTGGTTTTTCTCTTCTCAAAGTCTCCTTGAAGACAGGGAGGACACATCAGATCCGAGTGCATCTTTCCCATATGGGGCACCCCGTTGCCGGAGATCCGGTCTATGGATATGGCCGCAAGAGGTGGCGAAAACATCCGCTCTTCAAAAAGGGGGTTCTGCCCACCCTAGAGAGGCAGATGCTTCATTCAAGACGTTTGGGTACCACCCACCCAGACACAGGGGTTTATGTGGAATTTGAGGCACCCCTTCCCGCTGATATGGAACGTGTGCTGCAAGGTCTAAGATGGATGGATTGGGGCGAAACGGATAAAGAACTTGACATGTGGAGAAAAAAGAGTATAATAGCCTGACATGAAAATCCCTGCCTTTTAGAGGATTCGGCAAGCCCCGGATATCTAAGCAGACTACATGACGATCTATTGAATTATCTTCTCTAACTTATATAAAAGGATGATTATAGTTGACCTCACGGCCCGGTAGAGGTCGTAGTCAACACTTTTCAATTTTGTCCATATGATAGGCCATCTAAGTCCTCTAACAGAATTCAGTTTTTTGGGTTCTGCCCCACATAAAATCCAGCAAAAGTGTCGTTGAGAGAATAAAGAGACCGCCGAGAGACTATGAAATGAAAAACCAACTGTTTTCTGTGCCAGCGGTCCTGTACGGTAATCAGGAGAAAATCGCAATTCTATTATAACCCTAACCTTGGCAAGCCGGAATGATGGAATCTAGAATTGGGGAACCGAGGACATGATCCTCTTTTGACCCCTTTATTCTCAGGATTGATTCGTCACCGCGAAACTCAGGATATTCCGGAACATTTTTTACCCGTTTTTGACGCAACTTTGTTTATGAGCGGCCAACATAACTTGTACGGAGATGAGACATGAATCTTGTTGAACTAAAAAAGATGAAGATAAGCGAACTGACTAACATGGCGAAGGAGTTCAGTATTGATGGCGCATCGGGTATGCGAAAGCAGGATCTTACCTTTGCATTGTTGCAGGCCAATTCTGAACGAAACGGCCTCATTTACGGGGCCGGGGTATTAGAGATACTCCCGGATGGATTTGGTTTCCTCAGGGCCCCCGACGCCAATTATCTCCCAGGGCCGGATGATATCTACGTTTCTCCCTCGCAGATCCGACGCTTCAACCTGAGGAAGGGTGACACTATCGAGGGGCAGATTCGACCGCCTAAAGACTCCGAGCGGTACTTTGCCCTCCTGAAGGTTGAGGCGGTCAATCATGAAGATCCGGAAATAGCCAGAGAAAAAATCCTGTTTGACAACCTCACGCCACTTTACCCGGAGGAGAGGGTCAAACTGGAGACCACGTCTGACAACTATTCCACAAGAATAATGGACCTCATGACACCCCTTGGGAAAGGCCAACGAGGATTGATTGTTGCCCCTCCCAGGACCGGCAAGACCATGCTTCTCCAAAATGTTGCCAATAGCGTGACGGCAAATGACGAGAGTATTCATAAGATCGTGCTTCTCATAGATGAAAGACCCGAAGAAGTGACGGATATGGCTCGATCCGTAGATGCAGAAGTTATCAGCTCAACGTTTGACGAACCCCCCCAACGCCACGTCCAAGTGGCGGAGATGGTGCTTGAGAAGGCAAAGAGGCTGGTGGAACATAAACTGGATGTCTTGATCCTTTTGGATAGCATCACCCGGTTAGCCCGGGCATATAACGCCGTGGTTCCCCCCAGCGGAAAGATCCTCTCAGGTGGATTGGACTCGAATGCCCTTCACAAGCCCAAACGCTTTTTCGGGGCGGCAAGGAATATTGAGGAGGGAGGAAGCCTGACAATCATTGCGACGGCCCTTATCGATACGGGCAGCAGGATGGACGAGGTCATTTTTGAAGAGTTTAAAGGGACCGGAAACATGGAAATTCATCTGGACAGAAAGCTGAGTGACAGACGGGTGTTCCCATCCGTAGATATCAATCTTTCCGGTACCAGGAAGGAGGAACTCCTGCTGGATGAGCGGGATCTGAATCGTATATGGATACTACGCAAACTGCTGGCCCCGCTAACCCCGGTCGATAGCATGGAATTTTTGCTTGATAAAATTAAGGGAACCAAGGATAATAAGGCCTTCTTGGCTTCCATGAGCGGGTAATCAGGTAAAACAAGATAAGGAGAATAAAATGAAACAGGGGATTCACCCGGAATACCATATGGCCACCGTCCGTTGCGCCTGCGGCAATGAATTTGAGGCTGGCTCAACGATCAAGGAAATAAGTGTTGAGATCTGTTCTAAGTGCCATCCTTTTTTCACAGGGAAACAAAAACTGGTCGATTCCGCTGGCAAGGTGGAAAAATTCAGAAGGAAATATGCCAAGTTCAATAAGGAATTCGGCGCAGGCGGATCAAAGACCTGAAAAGGGAACGAATGACGGAAAAGCGATGTCTTACATCGGCCCCCCATATCTGAGCCCCTTCATTTGTGTGGAGCAAGAGTGCGGCTGCACTTAGCTTCCAGCGATCCTCCTATCATCCTCCATTTGTAAAATCCGCCATTACTCGCCCGTCCACGGGAAAAGAGGGGGTGTGTTGTGTGACCTACCCTCGAGCGAATAAGGGTTGACCTCAAGATGCCTGGAACATCTCTCAAAAAGTGAGGATTCGAACCATGTTTGGAAAGATCAAAGAAATTGAAGAGCGTTATGATGAGCTTGAAGAGAATCTGGGACGACTGGAGGTTATCCGGGACCAAAGGCTCTATCAGGAATATATCAAGGAGCACGGCTCATTAACACCCATCATAAATACCTTTCGGAAGGCCAGGTCCGTGCAGCACGAGATTGAAGAGAACCGTCCTCTGTTGAATGATCCGGACCCAGAAATAAGGCAACTTGCCAATGAGGAGATAGAGGCCCTGCGCTTAGAGTTGGCCCATTCGGAGGAGGAACTGAAGACGCTGCTTTTACCCAAGGATCCAAATGATGAGAAAAACACGCTCTTAGAGATAAGGGCCGGCACAGGCGGAGAAGAGGCCGCCCTTTTTGCCGCTGACCTATTTAGGATGTATAGCCGGTATGCTGAGATAAGGGGATGGAAGGCAGAGATCCTAAGTCAAAATGCCACAGGAATCGGCGGTTTCAAAGAGATAATCATCTTAATAGGGGGGCAAATGGTTTACAGCAGGCTCAAATTTGAGAGCGGTGTCCATCGTGTCCAACGGGTGCCGGAGACAGAGGCCCAAGGCCGTATCCACACATCGGCAGTCACAGTGGCCGTACTGCCGGAGGCAGAAGAGATAGACGTTGCCATAGATCCCGAGGATCTTCGTGTGGATGTATTCAGGGCATCCGGACACGGCGGCCAGCATGTGAACACCACCGATTCCGCCGTCCGCCTGACGCATCGGCCGAGCGGCATTGTGGTCCAGAGCCAGGCTGAGCGCAGCCAGCTCCGCAACAAGCTCGACTGCCTGCGCAAGCTGCGCGAGA
>JABMQV010000226.1 GCA_013203065.1 Desulfobacteraceae bacterium
ATTTTGGATTAGGCATGACCAAGCCTGACGTTTTTGTCGTAAATACGCGCCCCAAATGCGGTCCTGGGATGACAATGGAACCCCTGGCCCAGACCTGGCATGTCAAGATGTGGTGATGGAAAGCCAAGCCCATAGAATGTGAAAGCAATTTCATAGCCACATCACGTCGCACCAGGGCGGGCTTGAACCCCTGAACCTTTGAACCCGTGAACGCTTGTGCCCTTAGACAAGGGCTTGCGTATCTCAAGAGGGGCAAAGCAACACGGAAAAACTTTCTAATCTTCTGTGTCACCGGATTTGCATTACTCATCTGCCTGGCGTTTTTAGGGGAAGGTCTTTGGCGAACCCGGTTAACCGAGAGAAAATGGATATGAACATCAGAAAAAACATTTTCTTAGCTCTGACGAGCGGCTTGTTGTTGGGCCTCCCCTGGAGTATTCCATCTTTATTTTTTCTGATTTTTGTTGCCTGGGTGCCCCTCCTTAAGCTGGAAGAAGAGGCCCGATACTACTCAAATCCCTACACCATGTTTAACTACTCCTTTGTGAGTTTTCTGCTGTGGAACATTTTGGGATCCTGGTGGATTACACAAGCACAGTGGTTGGGAGCCATCCTGATCATTCTTGTAAATTCGCTTCTGCAGGCCCTCGTATTCTGGTGGATCAGCCGTATCCGTACCAGCCTGGGGATTTCAATATTATTCCCTTTTCTGCTCATTTGGATGGGGTACGAACATTTTCATCAGTCCTGGGATTTGGCCTGGCCCTGGCTCAACCTGGGTAATGCACTGGCAACCGCACCAAAGTTCATCCAATGGTATGAGTTTACGGGTGTTCGCGGTGGTACCCTCTGGATAATACTGACAAACTTTGCGGTCTGGAAGGTGTATGATACTTACCGGAAAAGAGGTTTTGGTTCAACGGTCCCGGTTGGGGCAGGAGCCGCCGTTTTGCTTCTTATCCCCATCTTTATATCTTACCAAATCTACCAAAATGTTGAAGAGGGAAGGGAAACCGTTACTGTAGCCCTGATTCAACCCAATCTGGATCCCTACACGGAAAAATTTGCGCCGGAAAAACAAGCGCAACACCTGGAAGAATTTTTTAGGGTAGCCGGTTCCCTCTGCGATGACGAGACCCAATACCTGTTTGGCCCCGAAACCCTGATTATACAGCAGATTGACGAACAAAATCCCTCGGCATCGCCCTACTACCGCCAGTTATTGGATTTCCGGAAAAAATACCCGAAGCTGAACTGTCTCTTGGGGGTACACAGTTACCAGAAAATTAATGGAGACCCTCCCCCGGGGAGTCGCTTCAATCAGGGAGGAAATTTTTACTACGAGGCCTTCAATACCGCGCTCTTTCTGCCGCCCGACTCTTCACCCCAATTCTATCACAAAACCAAGTTGGTTCCCTTATTCGAGCGCATGCCCTTTGTGCAATATCTGGGCTTCCTGGGGAAATACTCTCTGGAACTTGGCGGATACAGCGGTACCTACAGCCGTCGTCAGGAAAATTCTACTTTTGTATCATCTGATGCTTCCATTGGTATACTGCCAATTGTTTGTTTTGAATCGGCATTTGGCGCCTACTGCGCCCAAAACCTGCCAAAAGGAAAGGGCTTTATCTGTATGATCACCAATGATGGATGGTGGAAAAATACTCCTGGCTATCGCCATCACTATAATCTCAGCCCGATTCGTGCCATTGAATGCCGTCGGGACATGGTTCGGGTTGCGAATACCGGTATTTCAGCGCTTATCGACGCAAAAGGCAGGGTCATTGCTGAGACTCCCTGGTGGAAAAAGGCTACACTCAAAGGAAAGGTTCATCTTCGCGGAGGGCAAACTTTTTTTACCCAACATGGAGATTATTTGGGAAGGATGTCCCTGTTTTTCGGAATACTTTTGATTTTGTACGGGGGGGTTCGAAATTTCATCAGGCGCAACAAAAACTGAACGTCTCGGAAATCCTACAACCCATTGAAATTTGAAACTTGAAACTTGATGCCCATGTAAAAAGTCTCCAAGGCCGACACTCCCGCGAACGCGGGAGTCCAGAAG
>JABMQV010000227.1 GCA_013203065.1 Desulfobacteraceae bacterium
GCCAACCAGCTTCACTGGGACAGCAACTGCGGCCTGAATCTCTGTAATTATCTGACCAAGCGGACCGAGAAGATCGGAATCATTGCCAATGGATGCAATTCCCGGAACATGGTGACGCACATCGTAGAAAACCAGATAAAGCGGGAACAGCTTTATGTGGTGGGAATTCCGTGCAAGGGGATGATCGACCACAGGGCCGTACGCAGGGCCGTCAATCACAGGGAGATACTTGATGTTCGAGAAGATGACGAAACCCTAACGGTCCGGGGCACAGATTTTGAGGAGAGCCTCGGGAAGCGGGATTTTCTTCAAAGCAATTGTCGTATCTGCGCTCATCGTAACCCTGTAATATACGATGAGATGGTGGCACAGCCCATAGAAGAGAACGGAGGGGCCGAACCCTACAAGGATGTTGAAAAAATCGAACAAATGACCCCCCAGAGGAAATGGGGATTTTTCACGCGGATGATTTCCCATTGCATCCGTTGTTACGCCTGCAGGAATGCCTGTCCTCTGTGTTATTGTCCCACCTGCTTTACGGACGAATCCCGCCCTCAATGGGTGGGAAAGAGTAGCGATCCCACCGATACCATGACGTTTCATCTATTGCGTGCCTACCACTGCGCGGGTAGATGCACCGACTGCGGGGCCTGCGAAAGGGTCTGTCCGGTGGGGATCTCCATGAGACAGTTTACCAAGAAGCTCAACAAGGACGTCCAGGAGTTCTTTTCCTGGGAGGCGGGGCTTGACTTGCATCAAAGACCTCCCTTGGACGTTTACCGGCCGGATGATTACAATGATTTTATTAAATAGAGCACCTCAAAACGGAAAAGGTAAATTCCATGACAAGCAAAGTATTTGCCAAAGAGGAATGGATAAAGGCCCTGGAAGGCTTGTCCGGTACCTATACCCTCTACGGTCCTGTCAAGGACGGAGACTTCCACAGTTTCAGCGTTCTGGAAGAAGGGAAGCGGTCCGACTTCGATTTCCGGAATAGTCGACTTTCCCCAAAATCCCTGGTCTATCCCCAATCTGAAAGGCTTTTTGAATACGTTCTGGATGAAAATAATCCTGAGGCGAATATCCTGCAGGAATCTCCCAAAGAGTACCCTCCCAAGGCAATTGTGGGCATACGCCCCTGTGATGCGCATGCCTTTCAAATCGTAAAGGCCAATTTTGACAACCCGGACTATAAGGATCCCTGGTGGGTAAAGCGCTTTGAATCGACCGTTCTGGTGGGTCTTGGTTGCAATGAGCCTTGTGCCACATGCTTCTGCAGTTCGGTGGGGGGCGGCCCTTTCAGTGAAAGGGGACTTGATGCTCTTTTCATTGACATGGGGGAAATCTATCTTGTCAGGGCCGTCACTGACAAAGGTGAGGCCCTTCTGGAAAAGGCAAGCGGTGGAGGTCCTGCCGATGATGCCGTGCTGAAGGATGCGAAAGATCTCGAGGCATCATCATTGGAAAAGATAACCTCATCCATTTCCGCCGGAAAAATAAAGGAAAAGGGGATAAACGGGCTTTTCAATGGACCCTTCTGGGAGGATGTGGCATTCGCCTGCCTTAATTGCGGCACATGCACCTATCTCTGCCCCACCTGTTGGTGTTTTGACATTCAGGATGAGGTCATGGCGGCGGAAGGGGACAGGATCAGAAACTGGGACTCCTGTATGTCCCCGCTCTTTACCCTTCACGGTTCGGGTCATAATCCAAGAGACAAAAAGGTTCAGCGTGTTCGACAGCGATTTATGCACAAGTTGAAATACTATCCTGACAGATACGACAATGGCGTTCAATGCTCCGGGTGTGGCCGCTGTGTCGTTTATTGTCCGGTAAATATAGATATCCGGCAGGTGGCCGAGTTAATGAATACTGCATGATCACGAATGGCAAGGTGGCTCCCTTTGGTCCCGTTTGAGGATCTATTGACGCTGTCGCCCAGAGATTCATGGCTTTGAGGATACTTCCAAAGACTCTACAATCTCTCCGAGGCGAAAACCTTTAAAGACAGAAAGCCACAATCCAAGATTGTCACAGGAGGGAGTAGCGTTGGAAAATCCGTATTTGCCCTATCCTGTTCGGATAGAGGCAATTGTCGCAGAGACCGAAGACAAGAATCTCAAGACCTTCAAGTTGGTGTTTCTGAACGCCGAAGATGAGGACAAGTTTACCTACCGCCCGGGACAGTTTGCCGAACTGTCCATCCCCGGAAAGGGAGAGATTCCCATCGGC
>JABMQV010000228.1 GCA_013203065.1 Desulfobacteraceae bacterium
CCAAGGACCAAGGGCTAATGACCAGCGGTTATGGTTTCAGTGAACCCCCAAAGTCAAAGGTGGTCGTTTGACTGGTTTTTTCTCTTGACAAAGAGGGGGTCACTAGGTAAATACGCAAAAGCCGTGGACCCCCTGTCAGGCAACCCTAAACACAATACATAAGGGGCTTAAAAATATGAAAAAGCCAGCGAATTCCTCGGAACAGTCTTCGAAGGGCGGGGTGCTCTCTTCGCTTTCGGGCTTGGTTCCATGGGTAGACTTGGAGAGTGTGGCAAGGGTCGGAATCTTTTTTGTCGTCGGCCTTGTCGGCGCCTTGATAGTGGGATGGATTATCTTTCCCATGGTGCTTTACTCCGAACAGCCGCAACCCATCAATTTCAATCACCCTCTCCATCTGGATCCGGAAAGGGTGGATGGTATTGAGGGAGAAACCAAGTCTGAAAAATGCCTGTTTTGCCACCCCTTTCGTGAGGACGGCAGTTTCGGCGGCATTCCCAGGACGGAAAAGTGCACCGAATGCCACGACGACCCTGAATCCCCCCTTGGAGAGTCACCCAGTGAGAAGGTGTTTTTGACCAGGTTTGTGGCCGAGGAAAAAGAGGTGCCCTGGCTCGTCTATTCCAAACAGCCCGATTGTGTCTATTTCTCCCATATCGCCCATGTAAAGATGGGGGAGCTGGAGTGCTCCACCTGCCACGGAAAACACAGCGAGACAGAAAAGCTGCCCCTCTATGAAAAAAATCGTTTGACCGGTTACAGCAGAGACATATGGGGAAAGGCCATCTCCGGTTTCTATTTCAGCCAAGAGCCCTATGACCGTATGAAAATGGATGATTGTGCGGCATGTCACACCAAGAAGGGACGTGAAGAGAACAACGCCTGTTTTGTGTGCCACAAGTAAGGGGAAGATGACTATGAAATTTACCAGAAGAGATTTTATCGCACTTCTTGTTGGCGGAGTTGCAGGTGCCCAAATAACTCCGATTCCCTGGAAGTTAACAGACGATATAGCCATTTGGACCCAGAACTGGCCATGGGTCCCGGTCCCCCCTACGGGCGAGTTTACAGAGGTCGACTCGGTGTGCAACCTCTGTCCGGGCGGATGCGGCATCAAGGTCAAAAAGGTGGAAAATCGGGCGGTAAAGATCGAAGGCCGTATTGATTACCCGGTGAACCCCGGTGGCATTTGCCCCGTGGGGATGGGTGGGCTCCAACTGCTCTATGACGAGACGCTCAGGTTTACCGGTCCGATGAAGCGGGTCGGTCTGCGGGGAGAAGGGCGGTTTATGAACATTTCCTGGGATGAGGCCATCGAAACACTCACAGGTCGAATCTCTGCCCTGCGTGAGCAGGGGAGACCCGAAGCCCTGGCAGCCGTGGACGGCAACGGGAGGGGGACAACGGTGTCCCTCCTGGTTGAACGGTTGATGAACGCGGTGGGCAGTCCCAATTATGAGAGGGTCCCTTCCATAGAGAGCACCTACGCCATGGGTAATGCGCTCATGCAGGGGGGCGAAGGCCCGATCGCGTATGACCTTGAAAATTCCGATTACATTCTGAGCTTCGGGTGCGGTCTCCTGGAGGGCTGGGGTGCGCCGGGCAGGGTGATGAATGCCTGGAGCCTGTGGCACGATGCCAACCCCCTGAAGAGAGACGCCAGGATCGTGCAGGTTGAATCGCGGGCATCCAATACGGCCTCAAAGGCCGATTACTGGGTTGCGCCGAGGCCGGGGACCGATGCTGCCCTGGCCCTTGGAATCGCCCATGAGATCATCAAGCAGGGTCTTTATGACAAGGAGTTTGTGAATAATCAGTGCGTTGGCTTTGAAGACTGGCGTTCCCCGGACGGCAAGGAGCACATGGGTTTCAAGTCCATGGTCCTCAAGAAATACTCTCCCGGGCAGGTGGCTAAGATAACAGGACTGGAGCCGGGTGACATCGTTTCTCTGGCCAGACATTTCAGCAAGGCAAAGGCCCCCATCGCCATCTATGGAAAGGGCAAAGATACGCTCAACGGGGAGCTTTATGAATTCATGGCGGTCCAGAGCCTCAACGCCCTGAAGGGGCGATTCAACAGACCCGGTGGAGTCCTTGTCCATGAGCCGTTGCCCTTGAGCCCCCTTCCCCGCGCCGAATCCGATGCCATTGCCAAAGAGGGCCTCAAAAAGCCGCGCCTGGATCAGGCTGGCACCGAGAGGTACCCTTTCAGCCATAGCCTCATAAACAATTTTACCGATGCCATTCTCAAGCCGCCCAA
>JABMQV010000229.1 GCA_013203065.1 Desulfobacteraceae bacterium
GCGTGACCCTGTCCGGCAGTTTTGTTCTTAAGGATGTTGACGATAGTGGGGTCGACCCCGAACATGCCCTCAAGCGTAACACGGCTCAAATTGCGAATTGTATTCTCTGGCGACATCCCCAGCACTCCTTCGTAGGCAGACAGACCGTAGCCCCCCAAGGCCATAAACGCCGAACGCATGGCCGTTTCCGTTGCGCTGACCGCTTTCATTGAACAGCCGGGTTTGGCGCCATCGCAGATAAGCCCGCTTAAATCGCCAATGACGTTATTCATGGCAAAGCCGATCTTCTCCATCTCAATACCGGCCTGCTGATAAACCACCGCAGCCGCCGCAGAAATACCGGCTGCGATGGCGCAGCCGCAGATTACCGACATTTCACCGATAAAGCACTTGATGTAAGCGTTCAGCGCATGGCTGATGGCGATGCTTTCCTGGATGCGGGCCGATTCAATTCCTTGATCCACCCCCACCAGATGCGGAACGAGGATGGCAACTACCCCCTGATTTCCGGAACCACCGGAAGTCATTACAGGCTCCGGAATCCCCCCCATCCGGGCATCCACCGCGGATGCTACCCGGAGTTTTACACGGTAAAACAGATCCTCCGCCACGATTCCCGCTTCTTTCATCCGCTGCAGTTGATACGCTGTTTTCTTGACATCCATTCCCCTTCCCGACATTGCCATATTCATTTCAACACCGCGCTGGATATATGCCCGCAACTCATCATCTAAACGAATTACTTCCCGCAGCACCTCTTTGATCTTCATATTTTTCAGGATTTCACGATACCCTTTCGAATCAGAACGAGCGTCGGGATTGGGGCCGATAATCGCCCTCCCGTCTTTCTCCAGACAGATAATATGGGTGTGTCCCCCGGAAATAACGCAGCGAACGCTTGAGCCCCCGCCCCAAACCAGCACCTCCACATGAAAATCTTTTTCTCCTTCCTTGCACCCATATTTCACACCCCCATTCTCAATGAGGTCGGTCGCCTTTTTCAGGGTTTCAGGGGTTGCGTCTTTCAGCACCTCCAACTTGCGGGCTGAGCTGGCAATAAACGCCCCGAGCGCCGCACCGATGACATTTCCTTTCCGACCCCCGCTGCAGGGGACCGTGACGGCCGCCCCGTTTTTGAAAGTGCCCGTATCCACCAACAGTTCCATGGATTCGACGGGGGCCTCCAAATGCTCCGCAGCAACCCCCGCCGCATAAGCACAGGAAATGGGTTCGGTGCATCCAATGGCGGGAAGCACCTCATGGGTGAAGATCTCCTCCAACAGATTCATCCTTGTATCCTTTCCTAGTGTGTTCAGACAAATATGAGAATTGTCTGCCAAAATTCCAGCATCACGAAACTCAAAAATTAAAAAGACATGGCTTGACACAGGATCTCCGGCAAAATCCCGTCCTCATCCGTTCCACTCATCAAACCGCTCATACACCTGTTCAAGCAAGCCCCCCTCAAACAACAAAATCATGGCCCTGTTTTACCCTTGATTCACAAATCTCCGTTCGCTATACTCAGTCCTAAAGGATGAAAATTCTTATCCCTCAAGTCCGCAGCAACGCCGAGGGCTTCTCAGCCGCCCGCAACACGTCTTGTCTAACCCTTTCAAGGAGAGGGGATCCATATGAAAATCCTGGCATTGAACGCGACCTACCGTGCCAACAAGACGACCACTCAATTGACCCAAAAGGCCCTCGAAGGGGCCGCCTCGGTCGGGGCAGATACCGAAATGGTGATGCTTCGCAAGCGCAGGATTGAATACTGCACTAACTGCCTAAAATGTTATAAGGATCTGGACGCAGAGATTCCCCCCTGCTCACTGAGCGATGATGTGGATCAAATCCTTGAGAAAATCCGTGACTCTGACGGCATCATCTTTTCCTCTCCTGTTCACAACGGGTTTGTTACAGGGCTGATGACCGTCTTCTTTGAGCGTATGGCGTGGAGAGTTGCCCGTCCCGGAGGCACTTTCCTGGGTGTCACCATGGGCATTCGATCAAGATTGACCTCCAAAACCAGAGCGCTGGCCTCGATCTCCAGTGCAGGCGGTATGCCCGCCAAAATGAGAAAGTACTGTGATGACGGAACCCCGTGGATGAAGAGCAATGCCCCTCTCATGCTCCATGGGGAATGGATCGGCGACATCTATGCCGGAGCCGTTCTGACAAAGCTGCCCCAGTCAGACGAAGACTGGAATAGACTGTACGACCTGAGGAAACTCTCCGAACAGCAGTTACAGGAAGCCTCGGATCTTGGCGTGAAGATGGGAGAGGCTATCACCAGCAAGAACTTACGTCCGGTCACCATAGAAAATATCGTGGGTCCGGTATCGCGGAGCATTGTGAAACTCGTCAGCCGTTTCAGCCGCCCGTATCAAACAATCGAGGGGAACTAATTGAGTTGTTAGCTTATCGATATAAATTTTCCTATCTTCCATATCACCCTCCCATATTCTTGGTTATAGCTTCTGATGTGAAATCGTAAAACCCAGCCGTTCACAGGTTCAGGGTTCGGGACCTGAGGTTTGCCGACACCATA
>JABMQV010000230.1 GCA_013203065.1 Desulfobacteraceae bacterium
ACCGGGCTGGCTCAGATCAACCCCTTGACCGCCATTGTCGCAGCCTAGGAGGCTGTCCCACATCTCCCAAAATTGCGGAAATGATTTGTTGACGCACCCTGCTTCCGCTATTTTGATTCCGGGGACCTTCGACCCAACCACAGCCAGGCTCATGGCTATCCGGTGATCGTCATTGGGGTCCACCACCGCCCCGGAAAGCGGGCCACCACCATGAATGATCAGGCCATCGGGCAATTCCTCTATAAGGCCACCCAGCTTTCCCAATTCCAGGGCGATGCTGGACAGACGGTCACTCTCCTTGTGGCGGAGATGGGCCACGTTCCGAATGGCGGTCCTGCCATGGGCAAAAAGGGAAACAGCCGCCAGCGTGGGGACCATGTCGGGCATGGAACCCATGTCGGCATCTATCCCGGAGAGGGCCCCCCCACGAACGATCACCCGATCTGTTTGTTTTTCAACCCTGCAACCCATTTCCTCGAGGATCCGGAGAAAATCAACATCCCCCTGTCTGGTTGCAAAAGGACGTATACTCTCTGTGGTTATTGTGCCGCCTGTGACGGCGGCTGCAGCCCAAAAATAAGAAGCACTTGAGACATCCCCCTCAATGGTGAAATGACGCGGTCCATATCTTTGACCCGACGCAACCCTGAAATAGGAGTATCCTTCGCGGACAAAATGAACGCCGAACTGTTCCATCACATCAAGGGTGAGGTCCACATAGGGTTTGGAAACCAGTTCACCTCTTACCTCAATTTCGATATCCCCTTTAGCATAAGGCGCGGAGAGTAACAGCGATGAGACATACTGGCTGCTTTGCCGCCCGGGAAGCTCCACTTTGCCACCGGTAATACCCTTCGCTTTAATAAGTACGGGTGGAAAGCCCTCTTCGTTCACATATGCGGCCTCAACTCCCAATTGGTTCAATGCTCCAACGAGATCTGAGATCGGCCTTTCATTCATTCGGCGAGAACCGGTTATCAAGAATTCTCCTCTGGCAAGACCCACCACCGAGAGGAGTAAACGATAGGATGTCCCGGAGTTGCCGAGGAAGATCTCTTTTCTGCGCGGACTGTGCTGAAATTTGCCCCCTATCCCTGATACCAAGAGCTTATCGCCTTCAGTTGAAATCCGTACCCCTAGTTCTTTTAGGGCATTGGCTGTATAGCGGGTGTCGTCACATTCTAAAAACCCCAGAAGATGACTCTCTCCATGGGCCAGCCCGGCGGTTAAAAGCGCTCGGTGGGTCATACTCTTGGACCCCGGCACGCTGACCTTTGCATCAACAGGCTTCTTGGGTTGAATTTCTTTCATGCTGATTTCTTGAGTGCCTTTTCTACCGCCTTGGTCATCGTTGTGACAGGGGCTTCAAGACCTGTCCACAACCTGAACTGCTCGGCGCCCTGGTGGATAAACATCTGGAGGCCATCAATTGTCAGACACCCCTGGATTCTGGCCAGTGTCAGCAACTTCGTTTCAATGGGGTTATAAACAATATCCATCACAACCATTCCCTTTTTCAACACTTCCTTCGGAACTATACAGTGCCCATCACGTGGATACATCCCTACAGGCGTCGTCTGAATGATCAGTTCCGCATGGATGTCTCCCATATCCTTCAGAGGCACAAAAGGGCATTTAAGGGAGTGGGCCAACGCCTCTCCCTTGTGATCAGAACGGTTGGCGATGCACAGATGAACACCGCCTTCTTTCATGATAAAACCGATGGCTCTCGCAGCCCCGCCTGCCCCGATAATGAGGCAAGTTATTCCAGAGATCTCGATCTTATCTTCCACAGCTCTCAGGGCGCCCAATGCATCCGTATTGTATCCAACGATTCGATTATCATCATTCACAATGGTATTGACGGCACCTATTTTTTTCGCCAGGTCATCCACGTCATCAAGCAATGGGATCACTGCGGATTTGTGAGGGATGGTAACGCTCATTCCCCTAATGCCAAGTGCCTTCATGCCCTCAAGGCAACCGCCGATGTCTTTTGTCTCAAATGCCAGATACACTGCATTAAGACCGCTTGCCGAAAACGCGGCATTGTGCATGGCGGGACTTAACGAATGACCTACGGGGTAGCCGACCACACCATAAAGCGCCGTATGCTGGTCAATGATCATGGGCTCAGTATCTCTATTATCTTTCTCGTTTTAGCCATAATTGGAACGCAGATCATGCCCATATTTACTCATGCAATATTGTCTCTCAGTTCACCTAGAAATTTCTGCATCTCTTCGTAATCCCTCCCCCTCAAAATATGAGTCAGATACGATAATCGTGAATTAATCTCCTCTATCTGTCTGATCGTATAAGTGTTAAACATAATTTCAGCCAGCAGCTGATCATCTTCTGAAAGGAGACCTTTTGCAATATCCAGGTGTCTCCTGAATGTAGTCCCCGGCGCCTCTTGTTTTTTCATGCAGGCGGCAAACACCATTGATGAGGCAAAGGGAACGGAGAGGGAGTAGGCAATGGTCTTGTCGTGCTCTTCAAATGTGTATTCATAGATGCTCAGATTGAGGCCTTTATAGAAACTGCGGAAGAACATTTTCCCTTCCTCATCAGACTCTGAAATAATGATAGCGTTCTCATCACGAAGGTCCCTGATATTGGCAAAGGTGGGGCCGAACATGGGATGAGTCGATACAAACCGTTTCCCGAGGCCCTTGTAGTATTCATGGAGGCCGGTTTTTACTGATGCAATGTCTGAAAGGATACAGTCTTCCGGTATGTGGGGAAGCGTGGCATCAAATGCCGTATGGATATTGGAAAGGCTTACCGCATTGATCAGGAGTTGAGGCTCAAATGCTTCAGCCTCCTTAAGGTCAAGAAATCTCTTCACGTTAAAAAAATATTTAAGCTTTTTTCTGTCCGTGTCGTAAACAGCCACTTCATGATCAAGACAGAATTCTTCAACAAGCCAGGCACCCATGTGCCCGGCACCAACAATAAGAATCCTCATGCCACCTTCCTCTCCTTGTAACACCCCATCAATCTGAAGTTAGTGGTAATTTCTTTGACTTGTTCGAGTGCCCTTGCTACTTTTTCATCCCGGCTTGATCCCATAAAATCGACGAAGAAGGCATAGTCCCCCGGCCCCCTTGGAATAGACTCTATCCTTGTCAGGTTAATGCTTTCCTCTGCAAACACCTGGAGGACCCGGAAAAGGGTACCGGCCTTGTGCTCTGTAGAGAAGATTACAGAACATTTATCACCTTCCCCGTTGTTCTCTTCTCTTGAAAAAACAAGGAATCTTGTCATATTTTTGTCAAGATCTTCCACATTCTCCTTCATAATCTCAAGGCCATAAAGCTCGGCGGAGAGCCTGCTTCCAATTGCAGCAGAGGCCTTCGGTGCGTCTTCCGCCAGCATTTTTGCTGCACCTGCGGTATCATAATATTGGACAGGTTCAAGCCTGTTTCTTGCAAGGAAGTGACGGCACTGTGCCAGGGCCTGCGAGTGAGAATATACGGTACGGATCTCTCTGTGGTCAGTTCCCGGAAGTGCTAGAAGACAGAGATGGATGGGAAGCTCTACGGCACCCACCACATTGAGGGCCGTATTGATAGTGAGTTCGTTTACCTGCACCACAATACCACCCAACGTGTTTTCCACAGGAATAATGCCATTGTCATAGACGCCGGATTCGACCCCTTCAAAAACCTGGGAAAATTCTCGGCAAGGCACGGGAATGAAAGAACTGTCCCATTCTCTTGCTGCCACTTCGCTATATGCCCCGTGTTCACCCTGAAATGCAATCAGTTTGCAATCCTCCTCCTGAAGTTTTTTGCTCTCCTCGATGATATCGCTGTAGACTTTTTCTATAAACTCCGGATGAATCAGGCCAGTTGATTTCCTTGTGATCCTGTGGAGCAGTTCTTTCTCCCTTTTTTTGTCTTCGATCTGGCTTTTATGTTTCTTGGCCATCAAAGCCAACCCCATCCTGTCACTTAAAAGCTTCAAGATCTTCGAATCAAGGAGATCAATTTCTTTTCTAATCTCTTTAAGACTCATGACACACCCCTGTACCTTTTGAATAACATTTAGTTTACGACTGATTCATTTGATCTATCGTCTGGTTTAGTTCTTTAATAGGAATTTCTTCCACAACCGCTTTACCAATGCCCTTCAACAACACAAAACTAATACTCTCACCGCTCCTCTTCTTGTCCCTTCTCAACGCATCAACCGCCCCCTTTTTATCAAACCGGACTCTGGTTGGAAGCCCCAGCCGGTCCAGAATCCTCACAATTCTTTCTGTGTCTTTTCTCTTGAGATATCCTCGTTTTTCAGACAGGGTGGCAGCCATCACCATTCCCGCACTGATGGCCTCCCCATGAGGGAGACCCAAATTCTTTTCAATGGCATGACCGAACGTGTGGCCAAAATTGAGAACCATCCGTTCGCCTTCTTCTTTTTCGTCTTTGTTTACGATGGACGACTTTATGATAAGAGAATCGTAGACGAGTTTTTCTATGACATCCGAATCCAATTTGAGCGCTTTTTGATAATGTTCTTCAATATATGAGAACAGGTTGATATCTCCTACGGCGGCCTGTTTTACGATTTCAGCAAGACCACACAAGATCTCCTTTTTTGGTAAGGACTTCAAAAGATTTGTGTCACAAATAACAAATTTGGGTTGACTGAAAACACCCACCATATTTTTGTATCCGCCGAGGTTGACACCATTTTTCCCGCCAATACTGGCATCAACCTGTGAAAGCAGTGTTGTGGAAACAAATCCGAATCTCAGACCCCGCAGATAGGTAGATGCTACAAAACCGGCAATATCGCAGACAATGCCGCCGCCGATCGCGACGATAAAGGATGAGCGATCAGCCCCAAGTTCCAAGAGTTTTTCATATATATTTCGGACAGTCTCCAGGTTTTTTATCTCCTCACCGGTCCCGATCTCTATAACGTCATAGGGTGGAAAATGCTTGGAATAATAATGTTTGACGTTGTTATCTGTGATAATCAGCCCCACCCGAGCAGGAATATACTCCTGTAGATTCTTGATGCTCTCGCCAAGCAGAACGGTTGAATCTCCTGTATTCCCATGAATCTCCAAGGTCTTCATTATCTCTCCCCACGTCTGACAATTTGGAGTCTATGCGATCGATGCAATTGGAATTTCCCGACCCGACACCCAATTCCTGTTTCCATTGCCGCTGTTGATTTCCTTCATATAAGACCGAAGCAGCTGCAATTTCCCCATCAGCTCCGCAAACATCTCAGGCGGCATGGCCTGATCTTTATCACAGAGGGCTTCACTAGGATTGTGGTGAACTTCAATCATGACACCGTCTGCGCCGGCCGTCATGGCAGCCAGGCTCATGGGTTCGATGATACTTAGCCTTCCGGTTCCATGAGAGGGATCAACAATGATGGGAAGGTGAGAAACCTCCTTGACCGAGGGCACAATGCTCAGATCCAGGGTGTTTCTGGTATAGGTCTCAAATGTCCTTATCCCGCGTTCACAGAGTATGACGTTAGGGTTCCCCTCTGCCAGTATGTATTCTGCACAGTTAAGCCATTCCTTCAGGGTGGAATACATCCCCCTTTTCAGGAGAACAGGTTTGTCGACTTTCCCGACTTCCTTAAGGAGCGTGTAGTTCTGCATGTTTCTGGTACCGATCTGCAAGACATCGGCATATTCACAAACCCAGGACACATCTCGGGGATCGGTCACCTCCGTCACCACGGGAAGACCCGTCTCTTTCTTCGCCTTCTCAAGGATTTTTAGCCCTTTAAGACCAAGTCCCTGAAAGTCATATGGTGAGGTTCTGGGTTTGAATGCACCGCCTCTCAGCATATTGCCGCCAGCCTCTTTAACTTTCTGAGCGGTCTTCATGAGTTGTTCCTCATTCTCCACACTGCAAGGCCCGGCAATCACAACAAAATCCTCACCGACTCTGACACTACCCACCGTAACCACTGTCCGGTGTCTACACTCTCCGTTTAATGATGCGAGTTTAAGATTTGTCATGGTATAATCATCCCCCTTTCGTTTTGTCCTTGATCTCATAGCGCCCCATTATAAAAACCCCCTCTCTTATTGTACGAGAAAAGAAAAAGGTTTTTATCTCCGGCTTTGGGCTATTCAATAAAAAGGCCGGGATCGATCCGTCAACGGCCTCTTCCCATTCAGTCTCTATCCCACCATGGCGAACCCGTATTACTAAGAAACAAAAATAAAAATACCGCCAAAAAAGCACTAAAAATAAACGGTTCATGGCTTCCCCTATCCAACAATTTTCTCGCTGAAAGGTTAACTTAAGGTTTTTGACCTCAAATAGTGATCCGCCAGCACGATCTTTACCATGGCCTCAAGCACAGGGATAATTCTTGGGATCGCAGAAGTGTCAAATCTCCCCGTAAGCTTCAGCCTGGCAGGACATTTCTCTCGATCGACAGTATCCTGTTCCCGGTTGATGGAAGGGATGGCCTTTATGGCAGCCCTCACGATGATCTCGTCTCCATTGGAGATGCCGCCAAGGATCCCACCGGCCCGATTTGAAACAAATCCATCCGGCGTGATGGGATCATTGTTTTCCGAACCTTTGAGCCTTGCAGCCTCAAAGCCTGCCCCTATCTCAACGCCCTTAACCGTTCCAACGGACATGACAGCCTTTGCCAAATCTGCATCCAATTTATCAAAGACAGGTTCCCCAAGCCCTGCCGGGCAACCTGTGACCAGGATTTCTGAAACGCCACCAAGGGAATCGCCCTCCTTTTTGGCTTTTGACATGACCTCCTCCATCGATTCTACGGCCGTTGGATCGGGGCAGAACAGGGGGTTTTTCTCGACAAAATCCAGGTTGATTTTTTTGGCCCCGATACCACCTAATTCCAGCGTGTAGGCCATCACCTGTATGCCCACTGGTTCCAGGATCTTCCCTGCCACCACTCCCGCGGCAACCCTGGCCGCAGTCTCACGGGCAGAATATCTGCCACCACCCCTGAAATCAAAGTGACCGTACTTCCGGAAGTAGGTGTAATCGGCATGGCCTGGTCGAAAAAGTCGACGAAGGATCTCATACGGTCTGCTGTCCGCATCCCGGTTTCGGATGTAAAGGGTGATGGGTGCGCCCGTGGTCAACCCTTCAAAAACGCCGGATTGAATCTCCACCTGGTCCACCTCTCTCCGCGGGGTGTCCAGGTGGTGTCTACCCGGCCTGCGACGTTTCATGTGCCAGACAAAGTCTTCCTGTTGCAGGTCTATCCGGGAAGGACAACCGTCAATAACCGCCCCTACGCCCTCTCCGTGGGATTCACCAAAGGTGGTGACTCTAAAAATTTCTCCAAAGGAATTTCCAGCCATATTCCTATCTCTACAACCCCTCCGGGCCAGCTTTCATAATCGAAACCGCCACCTGCCGAGGGGAAAGAGCGGTGGTATCAATCACAAAGGTTGCCGCCTTTTCGTAAAGCGGTCTTCTGACCTCCAAGACCTGTTGAATCTCCTCCAGCGGGTCAGTCCCTGTAAGGGATGGCCTGACCCTGCCAGAACTCTTTTCTTTAGACATTCTCTCCTTCAGGGTTTCAGGCTCCCCGTGAAGCCAGACTGTCCAGCCGTTTTCTTTCAAGTGTTCCAAGTTTTCTTCGTCCATCACCACCCCGCCCCCTGTGGCAATCACCAGCTTGTCTTTTTGGGAGATTTTTTTAATCACTCCCTTTTCAATCTCACGAAAACGACGCCATCCCTTTGTGGGAATGATTTCCGCAATGGAGCATCCCATATCATCCTCAATCAATGCGTCCGTGTCGATGAAGTCTCTTCCCATTTCACCGGCGACTATTTTTCCTACGACAGTCTTGCCGCTGCACCGGTAACCTATGAGTACGATGTTCATCTGATTCTACGCTTGATATCAACGCCTGAGTGAATGAGGCCAGCGACCTTTATAGATAACTGGCGGCCCCCAAAACAAAAAAGCCGTGGGCTTTAATCTGCCCACGGCTTTGGAGATTGCAAATAAGATCAATCAATCCATGGGCAGACGTCTCCCCTCAAAATAATAATAAAAACCCTGCCAAGACTGATTGATTGTTGTTTTTCTCATTTATTTTTCTTCTGCAAATTAGTTTTGCTGTTATTTAGTCGAATCTTTCCTTCTTGTCAAGAAATTTTTTTGGCTAAAATTTTTCTTGACATTTTGTTTCATCCTCGTTATAGGAGGTCCCATGAACTGTGGGAAGAGATATATCCATTTAACTTCCTCAAGATACTGGTGGTGGCACAGCTCCAACAGGGAGGCGTGCCCGCCGGGGTTGAGATAACCTAGCATATCGTAAGATTCATAAACCGTGGGCCCCTCCAGGGTCCCGCGGTTTTTTTTGCACATGAAAAAAAAGGCTGTGGGGCAATAATTCCCACGGCCTTTTTTCTTTTGGAGTCTACCCTTGGAAACAAAACCTTTATTTTCCCAATTCAAACGAATGGCAGAAAGGGGAAATCTGATCCCGGTCCATCAGGAGTTTTTGGCCGACACGGAAACCCCTGTTTCGGTGTACTTGAGGATCAAAGAGAGGCCCTTTTCCTATCTTCTTGAAAGCGCCGATGGAGGCGAGAGATGGGGGCGGTACAGCATTATCGGTTATGACCCTTACCTGACAGCACTTTCATACACCAATGAGATGGAGATCGTGGAAAGGTCAGGAAAGAAAAAAACCATTGATGGCGTTTCGAACCCTCTCCTTGTCCTGAGAGAGGTGAGTCGGCAGTTCACGCCTGTGAAAACAGGACAAATCTCGCCTTTTCAGGGCGGGCTTTTGGGATATTGTAATTACGAAGTCATAAGAAAATGGGAACGACTTCCGGGGACATCCCCTGAAAACACGGATCTGCCCGAGGCCATTTTTACCCTATCCGGCAGGCTTATTATTTTTGACCATCTGACACATAAGGTCAAGGTGGTGGCCTTTGCCCACATCAAAGAGAATAGTGACCTGAAAAAGGCCTATACCCAGGCCTGCCTGGATATTGACGAGACTGTCAGCATGCTGGGGCAACCGGCTCCTTTTCCCCACGAAGACCGATTTTCTCTTTCAGAATTCCATTCAAATTTCAGCAAAGAGGGGTTTGAACAAGCCGTACAAAAGGCCAAAGAGTATATCGTTTCCGGCGACGCGATTCAGGTGGTCCTCTCCCAGAGGTTTTCAGGAGAGATGTCTGGTGATGACTTTGCCCTTTATAGGAACCTGAGGAGCATCAATCCCTCCCCCTATATGTTCTATCTGAATTTTGGGGAAATCAAATTGATAGGTGCCTCCCCTGAAATCCTCGTCCGTCTGACAGACAACAGGATTCAACTCCGTCCCATAGCCGGCACCCGACCGAGGGGTGATGGGCCGGAGTCCGATCTGGCATTTGAAAAAGAACTGATCTCTGATCCCAAGGAACGAGCCGAGCATATCATGCTGGTGGATCTTGGGAGAAACGATGTGGGAAAGGTGGCGGTTCCCGGATCTGTCACCGTGCCCAGGCTTATGGAGGTGGAACGGTACTCTCATGTGATGCACATTGTCTCTAACGTGGAAGGTCTGCTCAAACCCGACCTGGACAGTTTTGATCTGTTTATGTCGGCCTTTCCTGCCGGTACGGTCTCAGGCGCGCCCAAGATCCGGGCAATGGAAATTATCAGCGAACTCGAACCGACGCCGAGGGGACCCTATGCTGGCGCTGTCGGGTATTTTGGTTTTGATGGGAACATGGACTTTTGCATCACCATCCGCACCATTACCGTTGCGAAAAACAGGCTCTCTGTTCAGGTGGGGGCCGGGATTGTGGCTGATTCCTCACCTGAAGCCGAATACGAGGAGACTTTGAGGAAGGCAGCGGCCATGATAGACACCATAGAAGAGGTGAGAAAAAATGATACTGTTCATCGATAATTATGACTCCTTTACCTACAATCTCGTTCAAATACTACAGGTTTTGGAACATGAGGTAAAGGTTTTTAGAAACGATCAAATAACCCTTGATCGCATTGAAAAGGAGGGTCCGTCAGGCATGGTCATATCACCGGGGCCGTGCACGCCGGACCAGGCCGGTATATCAGTGGAGGCGA